>NZ_JAVRFH010000130.1:0-5087 GCF_031845825.1 Streptomyces lancefieldiae
ATCGGGTCACCCAGCTTCGTCCCCGTACCGTGCGCCTCCACCACGTCCACATCCGCCGCGGACAACCCCGCGTCCGCCAGCGCCGCCCGGATCACCCGCTGCTGCGCCACCCCACTGGGCGCCGTCAATCCGGCGGACGCGCCGTCCTGGTTGACCGCCGAGCCCCGCAACACCGCCAGCACCCGGTGACCGTTGCGCCGGGCGTCCGACAGCCGCTCGAGGAGCAGCATGCCCACGCCCTCGCCCCAGGCGGTGCCGTCGGCCGCAGCGGCGAAGGCCTTGCACCGGCCGTCCGGGGCCAGCCCGCGCTGCAGGCTGAACTCCACGAAGGTGTCCGGGGTGGACATCACGGTGACACCGCCCGCCAGCGCCAGCGAGCACTCCCGCCCGCGCAGCGCCTGCATCGCGGAGTGCATGGCGACCAGCGAGGAGGAGCAGGCGGTGTCCACCGTCATCGCCGGGCCCTCCAGCCCGAGGCTGTAGGCGACCCGGCCGGAGAGGATGCTGCCGGCGGTGCCGTTGCCGAGGTAGCCGGCCAGTTCCTCCGGCACGTCGCGCACCCAGGAACCGTAGTCGTGGTACATCACACCGGCGAACACACCGGTCGGGGTGCCGCGCACCGCGCGGGGGTCGATGCCCGCCCGTTCGAACGCCTCCCAGGAGACCTCCAGCAGCAGCCGCTGCTGCGGGTCCATCGCCAGCGCCTCGCGCGGCGAGATCCCGAAGAAGTCCGCGTCGAAGTCGGCGGCGTCGTGGAGGAAACCGCCCTCGCGCACGTAGGAGGTGTTCGGCCTGCCCGGCTCGGGGTGGTAGAGCGCGTCGACGTCCCAGCCGCGGTCGGCGGGGAAGGCGGAGATGCCGTCGGTACCGGACGCGACCAGCCGCCACAGCTCCTCGGGCGAGGTGACACCGCCGGGGAAACGGCAGGCCATTCCCACCACGGCGATCGGGGCGTGCCGCTCTTCCTCGATGTCGCTGAGCCGCTGCCGCGCCTCGCGGAGGTCCGCGGTCGCGCGCCTAAGGTAGCTGAGAAGCTTTTCTTCGTTCCCCACCAACGTCACCCATCGCTCCGGTCGGACCGTATGGGGGCCGGACGGACGGAAACACCACGGGGACCGCATGGCGGCATTCCATTCCACCGCCGTGCGTCGGAGGTCATTCCTTGTTTTCCCACCGCGGCAGTGCCGTGTGCGTGTTTCCGAGAACGGCTCACCCCGAGGTTTCCACGCCCAATACCGTCGGCACGATACCGGCGGCCTTTTGGCCGAACCACCCCTAGGCTGCGCGACCCCAGCGCCCCCCAGAGACTCCGGGACTCCCCCTCGGCCAGGCGCCCTGACGCAGCGCCGCGACGGCCGTCCACGGCCCGCCCCGGCCGGCCGGCCGGGGCCGGGGTAGGGGTTGCGGCGCGGGGCGGGGGGCTGGCACGGTCACCGTAGGATTTCGCCATCCGTATGCGGACACGATCCCGGGCACCCGTATGCACGGACACCCGCACATGAACCGGAATTGAGGTCGCGGAAAAGACATGTCCTCTGCTGCCCACCTGACGGGGCTGTGGCTCCGCAGCTTCCACCCGTCGCCGAAGGCCACCGCCCGGCTGGTGTGCCTGCCCCACGCGGGCGGTTCGGCGTCGTACTTCTTCCCGGTGTCGAAGGCGCTGTCCCCCGACGTCGAGGTGCTGGCGGTGCAGTACCCGGGCCGTCAGGACCGGCGGGGCGAGCCGTGTCTGGAGAGCGTCGACGAGCTGGCCGACCACGTCGCGCGTGACCTCGGCGCGCTGACCGACCGGCCGCTGGCGCTCTTCGGGCACAGCATGGGTGCGAGCGTGGCGTTCGAGGTGGCGCGGCGGCTGGCGGGGACGGACGTCCCGCTGCTGGGTCTGATCGCCTCCGGCCGGTCGGCCCCCTCCAGCACCTGGGGCGCGGACGTGCATCTCCGGGACGACGCGGGGATCCTGCGGGAGCTGCGCGAGCTGAGCGGCACCGACGCCCGGCTCTTCGACGACGAGGAACTGCTGCGGATGATCCTGCCGGCGGTCCGCGGGGACTACACCGCGGTGGCCCGCTACCGCTGCGCGCCGGGGGTGCGGATCGCCTGCCCGGTCTCCGTGCTGGTGGGCGATGCCGACCCGCAGGTGCCGCCGGCACAGGCCGAGCGGTGGCGCGACCACACCGACGGCGCCTTCGACCTGCGGGTCTTCCCCGGTGGGCACTTCTATCTCAATGAGCGGGCGGACGAGGTGACCGCGGCGATCGCGGACCGTGTCGCGCGCTGGTCGGCCGCCGCGGCGCGGACCGTCTGAGCGCTTCGGCGGCCGAGAAGGCCGGCCCGGGTGGGCTGCGAGCCCACCCGGGCCGGTTCGGCGCCCGAGCGGCGGGGGACCCGCTCGGCGCACGCTCAGTGGCGGACTCCGCTCAGCGCCGGGTGTGCTTGAGGAAGCGGGCCATGGTGAAGGCCGTGGTGACCACCAGGATCGGCACCCACCAGGCGAACGCCAGCCAGACCTGGTTGCCCACCGGCAGGTCGATCAGCAGGGAGCGGACCGCGTTGACCACGGGGGTGAAGGGCTGGTTGTCGACGACGGCCTTGAGCACGGTCGGCATGTTGTCCGAGGGCACCAGGGCGCTGCTGGCGTACGGCAGGAAGACCAGGATCATGGCGTAGCCGCTGGCCGCCTCGACGCCTCCGGCGAGCACCCCGAGCAGGGTGGCCATCCAGGAGATCGCCAGCATGAAGACCAGCAGGACGGCGCCGGCGGTCAGCCACTCCGTCGCGGTCGCGTCGGGGCGGAAGTCGACCAGGTACCCGACGCCGACGACCAGCGCGACGGAGACGATGTTGCGCAGCACCGCGGAGACCACGTGGCCGACCAGGACGGCGGGGCCGAACATCGGCATCGTCCGGAAGCGCTCCACGATGCCGTTCTGCAGGTCGTTGGCGACGCCGACGGCGGTGGCGGAGGCGCTGAAGGCCACGCTGAGCACGATCACACCCGAGATCAGGTAGTTGACGTAGCTCGGGCCGCCGGTGTTGATGGCACCGCCGAAGAGGTACCGGAACAGCAGCAGCAGCATGATCGGCAGGGCTATCGCCTGGATGATCTCGTCGACGTTGCGGAACAGGTGCCGCAGGCTGCGACGGACGAGGACGGTGCAGTCCGCGAGGACCGGGCCCAGCCCGCTGCGCTCGGGTGCGAAGGTCTGGCTCACTTGACGCCTCCGAGCGTGGGGGTGGTGAGCGAACGGAAGACGTCGTCGAGGGTCGGCTGGTGCAGGGCCACCTTCGACACCTGGATGTTCGTCTCCGCCGCGCGGTTCAGCAGGCGGCGGACGTCCTCGACCCCACCGACGGGGACGCTGATGGTGTTGTCGTCGATCCGCTCGCCGTCGTAGAGGGCGTGCGCCATCGCCAGGTCGGGCGCGGCGAACGTCAGCTCGACCCGCTCGGAACCGACCCTGCGCTTCAGCTCGTCGGCGGTTCCCTCGGCTGCCACCAGGCCGTCGTTGATCACCACGATGCGGTCGGCCAGCTGGTCGGCCTCCTCCAGGTACTGCGTGGTGAGCAGCACCGTGGTGCCACCGGCCATCAGCGCGCGGATGGTGTCCCACATCGCCATCCGGCTGGTGGGGTCGAGGCCGGTGGTGGGCTCGTCGAGGAAGAGCACGGGGGGCTTGTTGATCAGGCTGACCGCCAGGTCCAGCCGGCGGCGCATACCGCCGGAGTAGGTCTTGGCCTGTCTCCTGCCCGCGTCGACCAGGTCGAACTGCTCCAGCAGCTCGGCGGCGCGGCGCTTGGCGGCTCGGCCCCCGAGGCCGAAGAGCTGGCCCATCATGACGAGGTTCTCCTCGCCGGTGAGCAGCCCGTCGACGGCGGTGCTCTGCCCGGTGAGACCGATGATGCGGCGCACCGCGCGGGGCTCGGTCACGATGTCGTGCCCGTGAATGGTCGCAGTGCCACCGTCGGCCCTCAGTAATGTGCTGATGATTTTGACGGTGGTGGTCTTACCGGCACCGTTCGGCCCCAGAAGAGCGAGCATCGTGCCCGATTCGACCTGAAAGTCGACCGACTTGAGGACTGTCACGTCGCCGTACGACTTGCGCAGCCCTCTTACTTCGATCGCATAGCTACCATTCATCCAAAAACACCTCCCGACAAGCAAAACTCTATACGCCATACACTCAGGTATAAGTGATACACAGTTTGCGCGAGTACGTCAAGCCGATCACGGAGCGAAATGACGCCGACACGGAAGAGCAAGGAAACACAGGTGAAGCCACTGGATGTCCTGTGGGGAGGTGAGCGCCCCCGCCCCGCACGGGGCCCCAGACCGGGCCTCTCGGTGGACAAGATCGCCGCCGCGGCGATCCGGATCGCCGACGAGGAGGGCCTGGACGCCCTGTCGATGCACCACGTCGCCGGCAAGCTCGGCTACACGGCGATGTCCCTCTACCGCTATGTGCCGAGCAAGGAGCAACTGGTCGACGTCGTCTACGACCGCGCCCTGGGACCGCCGCCCACCGCCGGCCGCACCGGGCAGCCCGCGACGGACGACCCGGACGGTTCGGACGGTTCGGGCGCCGCGCGCGACTGGCGCGCCGAGGTGCGCGGCTGGGTGCGGTCGATGCTGACGGTCTACCAGCAGCACCCGTGGCTGCTGGACATCACCACCAGCAGCCCGCCGCTCGGCCCCAACCAGCTGGCCTGGCTGGAGGCGCTGCTCCAGGCCTTCGCCGGGATCGGGCTGACGGACGAGGAGATGCTGCACCTGGTGATGTTCGTGACCGGTGCGGTGCGCGACCTCGCCCACACCTCCAGCGAGATGGCCCAGGCCCCCGAGAAGACCGGGGTGTCGATGGAACAGATCGGAGAGGGATACGCGGACGCCATGCGGCACCTCGCCGACAGCGCACGCTTCCCCATGCTTGCCCGGCTGGTGGGGAGCGGCACGTTCGAGCCGAACGAAACCCCCTACAACGACACCGTGCCCAGCCTGGACTTCGGGCTCGAGCTCCTGCTCGACGGGGTGGAGGAGCACGTGCGGAGGAGGCTGCGCGGCTGATCCGGACATGGCGGCGCGCGCCACC
>NZ_JAVRFH010000131.1:0-5051 GCF_031845825.1 Streptomyces lancefieldiae
GGGTGGAGCAGCTCGGTAGCTCGCTGGGCTCATAACCCAGAGGTCGCAGGTTCAAATCCTGTCCCCGCTACGAGAACGAAGGGACCCGGCAGATGCCGGGTCCCTTCGTCGTTGAGCCTCCGGCTATCTGCATCAGCCCAGGTGTCAGCGCGAATCGGTCTGGGCGTAGCGGTAGTCCAGGATGTCGGGCTTGCCTTTCTCGGGCAGGAGCACCAGGGCGTCGCCCTGGAAGACATCGACCAACTCCGCCTTCGCGGCCATGTTCGAGGGCGGCAAGGCGCCGCAGAACACGGCCCGTTGGATGCTCCTGAGCGAGGAGGCGCGCACCACGCTGATGGACTGGGAGACCATCTGGGCTCCGTCACTGTCCTCCCAGTTGCAGGCCGCGCTTGCCGAGAACGCCCACAGTGAGGACTTGTGTGCCATCGACGCGGACGTGCGTGCCGACCCCGTTGCGGGCCCGATCTACACCGCCCTGGGCAGCCCGTCGATAGCGCCTGACGGCGTGGTGCGCCGGCTGAACCACCCCTTGTACGGGCCGGGCATCGCGAAGATGGTCGCCTCGGCGCCGTACGCCTCCCCGCACACGAGGGCGATCATCGTGATCTTCCATCCTGACGGCGAAAGAGCGAATGCCTCAATAGCAGGTCAAATAGGTCACCCCGGCTAGACCGCTCCCGGTTGCGTGTGCTTTTCTTCACAACGCAGCGATTCGCGGACCCGCACTGATCACAATGCGCACATGCATGTCCCAACTGCCCTTGTCGAGATCGATCCTTGTGTCTCCGCGTGGCCCCCTGAATTCCCCGGAACGTGGGGAATGGCGAACTGTGTTCTCGTTGCCTCCGTCGAGGGGGCGCTGCTTGTGGACACGCCCTACACGGCAGAACTGACGAGAACCCTGACGGCGGCAGCACATCGCGTGCTGCCGCCGTCTGCTGCGATATCGACGGTCGTCAACTCGCACGCCAACGGCGACCACAGCTACGGCAACAGTCTGTTCCCCGACGCGGAAATCGTCTCGACCGCCGCCAACCTCGAGCACCTGTGCGCCGAGCCGGCGCCCGAGCAGATGCAGACGCTTCTGGATCGGTGCCAGGCGGACGATCCGTTCCAGCGTTACCTGCTGGCCCACTTCGGGCGCTACGACTACCGCGGGCTGCGTCTGACCCCGCCCACCCGCACCTTCAGCGAAAGGCTCACTCTTCAGGTCGGTTCTACTTCCGTCGAACTGATCGAGGTCGGGCCCGCGCACACGGTCGGTGACCTGATCGTGCACATTCCGGACAGCGGCGTGGTGTGCGCCGGCGATGTGGTCTTCGTCGGGGACGTTCCGGTCCACTGGGCGGGTCCGCTCGGCGGTGTTCTGGACGCCTGCCAGCAGATCCTCGACCTCGCCCCGCAGGTCGTTGTCCCCGGGCACGGTCCCCTCATCGGCCCGGCCGAAGTCCGCAGCTACATGGAGTTCGTCGGTGAGGTGCGCGACCGCATCCACTCGCTGCATGCCAGGGGACTCCCGGTACAGGAGGCCGCCCAGGTGCTTCTGCGCGAGCACCGGCGGGCGGACCTGGGCCTGACCGAGCGGCTGGCCGTGCTCGCCATCACGGAGTACCGCCACCTCGACCAGGTGACCGCCCCGTTGCCGCTCGTCGACATGCTCAGCACGGCGGTACGTCTGGCTCCGGGATGCGTCCCAACCTCCATTCCCGAGCGTCACACCCTGCTCACCGACTTCGGCTCGCGCACCTGACCTGCGCCCGCCTCCTTATCCTTCCCGGAGCTTTCATGCCACCCGCGTACGTCAGCCGCCCGACCATCGCGCTGCCGCCGCATCAGGTCACCACCGACGAGATCTGCGAAGACATCCAGCACGCCCATCCGAACCTCCCCCGTCTCGGCGTCATGCTGCGTTACGCCCGCCGCACCCAGGTCGCCACCCGCCGCTTCACCCGTCCCCTCGCCCACCGGGCGATCTCGGGCGACGCCCCCATCGCCGAACGCAACGAGATCGCGTTCACCGACGCGGCCGGCCTCGCCGTTCAGGCAGCCTGCCAGTCTCTGCAGGCCGCCCGTCTCACTGCGGCTGACGTCGACTGCGTGGTCACCTCTCACACCACCTCCTGGACGGTGCCGGGGCTGGACGTCCACCTCATCGAAGAGCTGGGACTGCGCCCCGACGTGCGCCGGATTCCGATGAGTACGCTGGGCTGCGTCGGCGGCGCCCACGCCCTGGCCCGTGCCGCCGAACACGTCGCGGCCCACCCCGGGAACACGGTCCTCGTCGTCGTCGCCGAGATGCTGAGCACCGTCTACTCCCATCAGGACACCAACACCGAGTCCATGATCTACAAAACGCTCTTCGGCGACTCCGGCGGCGCGTGCCTGGTCACCAGCGAGCCCCTGGGGCCGGGCCTGCGCATCGACAGCGTGTGGGAGTACGTCCTGCCGGGCAGCCGGCAGCGCTACTCGGGCCGCTTGGACGCGCACGGGCTGCACTTCGACTCCGAGCGGTCGGCCACCGAGGCCGTCAGCGACATCATGCCGGCCCTGCACGGCCACCTGTCCGAACAGGGGCTGGAACAGGTCGAGTTCACCGTGCTGCACCCAGGAGGCCCGAGGATCATCGAAGACGCCGAGCGAGGCCTCGGCATCGATCAGGAGCCAGGCCTGGAGGACAAGGCCAAGGTGACCCGACACACCTGGTCCACGATGCGCGAGGACGGGAACCTGGGCGGCGTAGGCGTCCTGTCCGTGCTCTCCCGCACCCACGACGACCCTCCTGCCGACGGCGCCCGCGGCCTGCTCCTCGGTGTCGGCCCGGGCTTCGCCGCCACCGCCGCCACCGCCACCTGGCGGACCTGAGCCGACACCGGCCCGCTCCGAGCCCCACCGCTCGCGACGGAGTCGCCCCACAGGCCCCGTCCCTCAACGCCCGACCGGCTCCGCTCGACCGAGTCCGCGGCCCACGGCCTCCACACGTCGCGCATACAGCCATGCCCGCGCATCCGTGGACCGCCGGGAGAATCGTCCCAGCTCCAGGCAACTATCCGGTGGCTGCCGGAATCTGTGCCAGCTACGGCTGCCCGTGGTGAACGGTCGCGCGAGATGGGGCCTTTTGAGCGATATGGAACACTGGCGCGGCGGAGACAGTCCGGCCCTATGCCGGTGCCCGGGAAGGAGGGGCGCCGCGGTGTCAGGCCGGGAGTTGCCGCCACGGTGCAGGCACCGCCCGCGGCAGCTTGCGTCGCCGCGCCGGCCAGGCCGCGGGGCTCCTGTCGCCAGGAAGGTTGAGTGTGATGTTTCAGGGCGAGCGGCTCGCCGGCCGGTATGTGCTGCGCGAGGTTCTCGGCGCGGGTGGGATGGGCACGGTCTACCGGGCCGTCGACGAGCGGCTGGAGCGCGAGGTCGCCGTCAAGGTCGTTGCTCTGTCCGCGGCACCCGAGGCCCAGCGGCTCCGCTTCGAGCGAGAGGCTCGGGCGATGGGGCGGCTGCGCAGCGCGCACGTAGTAGCCGTGCACGATGTCGGCGAGGACCTCGTCGGCGGACACCGGATCGGCTTCCTGGTACTGGACCTGCTCCCGGGCGTGCCGCTGAGCACCGTGCTGGCCGGCGGCCTGCCGGCGGTGGAGGACGTGGTGGCGTGGGGACTGCAGCTGTGCCGAGGACTGCGCGACGCCCATGCTGCCGGGGTCGTGCACCGGGACGTGAAGCCGGCCAACGTGATGCTGTCGCCCGAGGGCACGGTCGTGCTTGTCGACTTCGGGATTGCCCGGCTCGACGCTGGCATGCAGACGGTCACGGTGATGGGCACGCCCGCATACATGGCGCCCGAGCAGCTGCGGGGTGATGCGGTTAATGGCCGGTGCGATCTGTATGCACTGGGGTGCCTGTTGTATGAACTGCTCACCGGGCAGCCGCCGTTCGGGCGGGGCAGGGTGCGGGCCGAGGGTGCCGAGCCTGTGCCGTTGCGGCGGGTGCGGCCGGGGGTGCCGTCCGCGCTCGAGGAGCTGGTGCTGGACCTGCTGCGCGTAGATCCTGCCCGGCGTCCGGATGCAGTGACCGTCGAGCGTCGCCTGGCCGCGGCCCTGGAGCCGGTTCCTCAGGTCGCTGCGGAGACGGAGACCGCCATGTGGGAGATGGTGACGCAGACGGCGCCGTGCCGCGGGAGCGCCGCGGAACCGCCCGCCGTCCCCCTGCCCCGGCCGGCTGCCCCCTCGCCGGGTCCAGCCTCTTCGGCCGCCGCACCACTGCGGACTGCCGGGCCTGCGCGCGGGATGGGCGGAGGGTGGTCGGCGCTTTCGGGAGCGGCCGGGCTGTGGGGGCAGCTGTCGCTGTTCACCGGGATGCCCGGGTGGGCGGCGGCGGCCCTGGCCGCGGTAGTGGGCGTGACTCTGTGGGCGCTGTGCGGGCCGCATGACGAGGAAGAGGCCGCCTCGGGCGGAACCGTGCTGATGGCTCTGGCGGCAGGCGGCATGCTGAGCCTGTACCTGGCGTTCTGGTCGCCGGCGCCGTGGTGGATCGCGCTGACCATTCTGGTGGTCGCGGGCCCGGTGCTGCTCGGGGGGTGCACGCTGGTCGGCAGGCTGATCTTCTTGATCGCCGGCGAGGGGGCCCGGGTGGAAGCCGGCGCCACGGCGGGTATGGCCAACGCGGCGGTGCTGGTTGTACTCACGGGGCAGTTGCCGGTGGCCGCAACCGTGACGATGGGAGTGGGGGTCTGGCTGCTGGTCGCACTTGTCGCCGCAGCCCCGGGACTGCTGCCGCAGCCCGAACGACGAGCTGATCGAAGCAAGGCGGCTTGCCTGTAGAGGCGGCCGCGAGGCCGCGGCGACGACTACGACCCGCGGAAAGCATCGCGACGGCGGCCGTCGATGAAAGTGGCGAAGCGGTATCCGCCGACCCGAGCATGTGCTCTCTTCCGTCCAGAATCCGCCAGGTACCCAGCGCCGGATGCCCGGCCAGGGAGTGCGTGTCGGGATGTACGGAGGTCAGATGGGGGACACCATCGTCCGCTGCGCGTAGTCGCGCAGGCCCGGCAGATCGGGGCGCAG
>NZ_JAVRFH010000132.1:0-4970 GCF_031845825.1 Streptomyces lancefieldiae
CTTCTCTGAACTAGGCGATGACCGCCATGTCCCGTCCCGGTCAGCTCTGTAAAGTTCTGTCAACTAGCGTTCACGAGTGTCTGACGGGTGCCAGGGTGATCTCAGCATTAGTTCATGAGCACCTCTCAGAAGAGCAACCCGGAGCCGAACCCGGAGCAAGAGCCAGCGGCTTCTATGGGTGCCCAAAGCGAAGAAATGAAGCGAACCGGACTCCGAGTCGGCCTGGCATTGGTATCGGCTGCTGTCGGGGGCGCAACTAAGGCAGTCGTCGAGCACTTCCTTAAAATCGATCAGTGAATGCGGCCAGGGGGGACGTGACAGGAGTGAAGCTGAGCCTGATTGCACTGCCATCTGAATCGGAGGTCCCGCCGGGGCCTCACCGCAATCTGCTGACAGCTCTGCACGATCTCTATCGACTATCGGGATTTCCAAGCACTCGGGTGATCAGCAAGGTGATCACCCGATCGGAATTCGCCAGGGACTCTATGTCCCACCAGACCGTCGCGAATATTTTGACGGGTCGCCGCGTGCCACGTTGGCTCAAAGTGGAAGCATTGGTAGACGCGTTGCTCACCCTCGCAAGACGCGAGACAGCACTGTCCGAGCTCGATCGCTTCCGATCACTGTGGGAGTCAATCCACTCTCCCGCAGGAGACCTCCACGGGGAGACCCCTGAGCCTAGGTCTTCTCCGCCCTCCCCAGCGGAGCCGATCCAGAAGACTGAGGCCAGCGGGCCGGTGGAGCCTGAGTCCGAGCAGGAAAGTCCACCGACGTCCGATGCGGGGCAGGGAAAGTGGCAGGTGCTGCTCGATGCACCAACGAGTGAGAAGAACTCACTTCACACTCGCATAATCGCGGCGGGCTGGAATGGTCCAGAGATGTTCAACATCTCGCTCCTTGCCGGGGTTTGTCAGGTCGAGTTGAATCTTCGACATCCCATGGGTAAGGAAATCTGGGAGGTCATGGAGGGAGAAGATCAACAGGCGGCAACCACACTCGCCCTCCTTCTTATCTCCTGGGCCCGCATGGAAGACGAAATGCCTTCGGGGCGAGCCATGGAAAGAATTAAGCAAGCTCGAATTGACTGGGGTCGATATGCTCGCTTGTTCGTCGAGCAACTCCGCAAGTAGTCTCAGTTGATCATTTAGAATCGCCAGTGTCGATGACACGGGCGACGATCTGATCAAACGTGGGGATCCCCATGAAGGTCGGAGAGTTCCTGCGTTCTTGCCGTGCGTCGAGTTGGGCGATCTTCTCTTCTGCCGCGGTGAGACTGACAGATAGTCCTTCGACTTCGCCTAGCCAGCCCTCGCGTTGTGCTTCCGCGATCCGGTCAGTGAGGTTGTCGCGGATTTCGACCAGGCGGGGCCTTTCTGCGGGGGAGACGATGAGGACGGGGCATCGGACACATGCGTGTTCGTGGGCGCAATCTGTTCCGTAAGCGCGGCCGCACTGCCCGAGGGCGAGCTTCCGACGTTCGAAGTGGCCGAGGAACTCCTCCCATTCCTCTGAGGTCACCGATCGGTACTCTTCTGAGGGCCTGAGCGTGCGGCGGCGAGCGATGAATGCCCGATGCGCCTCGATTGCCTCCGCCGGGTAGATGGCCGCGTATCCCATCGTGGTGTTGATGTTGCGGTGACCTGCGATGACTTGAGCGATGTGGGGCGGGAGGCCGTTCATGATGGCGTCGGTGATGAAGATGCGGCGGAAGTCGTGGGGCTGGAATTGCAGCGGCCGCCCGCTGCTGTCGACGAGGCCTGATGCGGCGAGCGTTTCGTTCAGCGCTCGTCGGATGCTGCTGATCGAGATGTGACGGTTCTCACCGGACACCTGCCATTGGTAGAGGACCGGCATGGGAGGGTTCCAGATCCGCTCGTTGGAGTCGTAGGTCCCGACGGATGGCACCGTGCCGTCGACCCCGCGGACACGCTGAATCACCGCGCTGAGAACGTCTGCCAGTTCCGGGTTGATCAGCAGGAGTCGCTCCTGGTCCGTCTTGGACGGGGCGATCTGCAGCAGCGGGACGACGTCTCCTGTCGTGGGCAGTTTGTAGCTGATGATGCTGTGGTGCCCGAGCTCGAGGAGTTCCTCGATACGGATGCCGGTGTGTCTCAGGATCTCGATGGTGGCCCAGGCGAAGAACGCCTGCTTCTCCTCGGTGCGGAGGCTGCGCAACTTGCCGTCGACGGTGAAAACCTTCCCCGGCTTGCCGTCGACTCGCGTCGTTGTCATGGGCAGCGTGAACGTCTCGCCCAGGACGGTGACCTGAGAACCGAGCGGGGCGTTCTCGACTGCTTCGAGGCGGAGTCTGGCTTCCTTGAGGCGCCGGTTCGCCGCGCGGATCAGGGCCGGCAGAACCGGCAGCCGCTCTCTCGTGCGCTGGTCGGTCCTGGCCTTCTGCTCGCGCTCGACCTTCTTGACCGTGCAGTCGGCCTCGCTGATCGGGTTGGGGGCCGCCCACGGTCCCCAGCGTTCCGGCTCCTCCAGCGCCCAGGCCGCGATGTCCAGGTAGAACGCCCGCACCAGCATCTTCGTGGACGCCGCGCTCGTGCGGGGTGCCAGCTCCTTCGCGAGCGACCCGTCGAGCTGGCGCCGGTGAACGGTCTTCACCGCGATGCGTGCTTTCCAGCCCTCTGCGACCTCGGGCGCCAGCCGGAGGCTGTCGATGCCCGGGTGGTGCCGTTCGAGGTCCGCCCAGAACAGTCTCGCGAGAGCGGATGACATCCCCTTCAGGGAGTTGTAGTCGAGACTTGGCTGTCGTTCCTTGAGGTAGTCGACGATCAGGTCGCGAACCGGCTTGCACTTCAGGTCGTATCGGTCAACGAGGTCCTCCGGGCTGACCTGCCCCGTTCGGGCGCCCAAGTGGTGGAAGGTTCCGGGGGCGTGAGCGGGGAAGTTGCCCCGGTCCCTGAGCCACACGTATGCCAGGCGGATGCCGCCGTGGGCCGTGCGTCCAGTCACCGGATAGAAGGACAGCAAGTCTCCGACGGCGATGTCCTTGAGGCGCCCGCCGTAGGCGGCAATGACCCGTGCCAGCGTGTGCACGGCCCGTTTGCCCGCCCTCGAGGTCCACTCGCTCTCGGGCATGGACGCCCTCAGCTCCTCGAACCCTTCGGGATCACGCGTGCGAATGATCTCTGCCGGCAGGTATCGCGAAGAGTTGCTCGCTAGCCAGTGAGAGCTGGGCCGGATGACATCCGCGCAGGTCAGCGTAAGCACTCCGGCCGCGAGGTAACCCAGGCTGGTCTTCTTGGCGCTGACCTGCCCGGTGGCGTTGAGCCAGTCCTGCGGAGCCGAGGCCCAGTCGGCATAGGTGGCGGCCGGGCTCGCGTTCCACCGTTCCTGCCAGGTGGCTCCCGGGAAGGTCTCAAGCCAGTCCAGCATGTGCTGGCTGCCAGTCCTCCGCGCGTGCTGGGTGAGTTCCCGAGCAGCGCTCAGCGGGGGATGCTCGATGCGCGCCATGACCTCCCTGAGGGAGGCGCTGGTGGCCGGCCAGTCGGTGATCCGTGGCCGAGGCGGGAAGGACCGGATGACGTTCGCAGCGTCTCTCCCGCGAAGCGGTCTCGCACTCGTGGGGCCCGCGGCCACCGGCGAGGAGAACAGCAGGTCGGTAGTCATCAAGCCCCGCCCCCGAACAGGACGTTCAGCGACTCAGGGCTGTACTCGGGGTCCCGACGGACCGGCTGGGTCTTGCGCTGCTGTTCCACCCGGGCGTGGTGGGCGAGACCGGCCGCGATGACGTCGTCCCGGCCGGGACGGTTGTAGATCTGCAACGTCGACAGCTGCTTGTGCCCGAGGATGTGCTGAACGTAGACCGGCGGCATGTTCGGGTCGTCGAGCATCAGGAACGTCGCGGTGTGCCGAAGGTCGTGAAGCGTCCAGTTGGCGCCCAGGAGCTCGTTGGCACGGTTGAACATCATGCGGGCCGCGTCGTACTCGAGCGGCCGCCAGGGGCGGCGCAGGGTCCACCACAGCGGCTGCCGACGGCCCCGGGGGACGCCCTTGTTCCAGGCTTCTTCCTGGTAGAGACGCAGCCAGACGAACGCGTCCGGAGTCGCGGGCAGTTCCTGGTAGTCGCGTGTGCCTTTGCGGATCACGCCGATGGTCTGCTGGCCGACGATCGCGCCGCCCTGGGTAGCGGTGAGGAGTTCCTCGGCTCGTGCGCCGGTAGCGACCCAGAAGGCGAGCAGAGCACGGTCCCGGTGCGAACGGAGTCCGGCGAAGACCTCGGTGAACTTGTCCTCGGGGATGCGTCGCGGGACCTGCTTCGGGATCTTGGGCCGGTAGAGGCCGGCGCGCTGCTTCTTGTGGTCGTCCTCGGGATTGTGGTGCGCGTTGGCGCGTGCCGAACGTCGGCCACGGACGAGCGGGAATGGGTTGACCAGCAGCGATCCGCTGTTGCGATCCAGGTGGAAGTCGTAGAACGACCGCAACACCGTCTCGCAGTGCGCCCGGGTTCTCGGCGCGTACTTCCTGCCGACGGTTGGCTTTCCGGTCACTGGGTTCGGTGTTCCCGGCGCCAGCCTGCGGGGGCGGGAGGGCCGAGGGATCTCAGCAGGGTCTTTGCCGCGGTGGCGCCAGTGGACCCGTACCGGCTTGTCCGCCAGCTTCATCCAAAGCATGAAGTCACGGGCGTCCTCGCGTGTGGCCTGGTCCCACTCGATCCCGAAGGCCCACAGGTAGCGCCACCAACGGAGTAGGTCCATGCCGTAGGAGCGGGGCGTCAGCACCGAGCTGTCCGCGGCCATCAGGTCCTTGAAGTACACCGCGGCCGGCTCGACCGGTCTCCCGAACGCGTCGAGGAGCTGCACGGGCTCCCACGGGTCTTCGGTCTCCAGTAACTGACCGATCTCGGGCAGCACAAAGCTCTTCAAGTCCCTTCCGGGACCCTGTTCATCAGGCATGGCGTGAAGCTAGCAGAAACCCTTGCTGACCTGCGAAAACGCTTAGGATAGTTCGGTCAACACGCC
>NZ_JAVRFH010000133.1:0-4827 GCF_031845825.1 Streptomyces lancefieldiae
GAACACCAGGTGATCCGGCGGCAGTACGCGCTACCTGGATCTGGCCAACCGCTACCTCGACGAACTGCCGCCGGATCACCTGGTGTTCAGCCTCGACGTCCGACTCGCCGGATAGGGGCGCCGTCCCCCTTCGATCTGCCTTCCGCCCGCAAGGACCACGCATGGACAACCGACCGAACCCCTCCTCCCTGGCGGCTCTCACGAGCAACAGTCGCTGCTCCCGTTACGAGCGGGGCGGGAGCCGCTGCCACCGGCCGACACGGCGCGCCGACGGGTGGTGCGGCACGTGCGCCGGCTTCCGGCGCCCACAGAAGCCCGCCGACCCGGTAGTCCCGTGCCCGACCGCTCCCTCCACGCGCGAGCCGGTCACGGCCGCCACGGATCGACTGCCTCTGACCTCCGACGAAGCGCACGATCCGCAGCTCGGTGTGACCCGCTCGGCGATCGAGCGGTACTGCGCCACGCACGGGGGCGACCGCGCGACGGCGGAAGCGGAGATCCGCTCGCTGCTGGAAAACCTCATCGCCACCGGCACGCATCAGCGCGTCGAGGGCGGTGCCTGGCGGCTGCTGGCCCAAGAAGGGTTCTCCCTCCTGCTCTCCGCTGATGCGAACCGCGTCCTCGGCTACAGCACCGCGCACCGCGACCGGACCTACGGCCAGGTCAAGGCCGGTGTGCCAAGCCGAAGCCGAAGCCGAAGCGGCCACCGCAGGGACAAGCGCTGGGTCCTCGCGCTGCAAGACGACCTCCCGGTCCGCTTCACCACCCTGGTGCTGCGCCGCTTCGCCCGGGACGTACTCGGCACGGAGTTCACCCGCTCGACGGGGAAGAAGGTGGTCGAGGCCGCGTACAGCCGCAGCACCCACGTACAGCCCGACCCCCCGTCGAACCACGCAGGCCGTCGGCGTGCCACGGACGAGGCCGGTCTGAGGTGGCACTTCGCGTACGAACCCGGTGAGCGTCCGGCAGTCATCCACCTCTCGTGGGAGCCGGGCTGCGGGCCCCAGGCCGCCGCGCAGGACGGCGGGTCGTGACGACTGCGGGCTGACACGGCAGCTCCGGGGCTGCCCGTGGCCTCGTCCAGACGGCACCGGAGCTGCCGTTCCGGTGCCATGCCTTCGACATTCCCCGGTCTGAGGCGGTCACCCCTCCCACCCCACTACGGGCTCGACCACCGGCTCCCGGGGCACGGCCCGGGCCGCCCCCTGCCCGCTGCACACCGACCCTCAAGGACGCCCCGCTATGCATACCGACGCCCTCTTCAGCCTCCGCGGCCTCGAGGACCCGCAGGAGGTCCCCGCGGCCGTCCTGGTCGTTCCGAAGCCCAAGCCCAAGCGGAAGCGCAAGCGGGCCGTGCACCCCTCCGTGCCGTTCACGCCGTCGACGACCGTTCCCGATGAGCTGATCCGGGACGCGGACTGGGTGGTCGTGTCGTCCTCCGGCGGCAAGGACAGCCAGGCCATGCTCTCCTATGTCGTCCGCCGCGCGAAGGCTCTGGGAATGCTGGACAAGGTCGCCGTCGTGCACGCGGACCTGGGCCGGGCCGAGTGGGAAGGCACCCGCGAGCTCGCCGAGCTGCAGGCCCGCCTCTGCGGGGTCCGACGGTTCGAGGTGGTGACCTCCGGCGTCGACTTCCTCGACCGGGTCGAAACCCGCCACAGAAAACTGAAAGCGAAGGCGGAGGAGGAAGCTCTCGAGCGCGGCGAGGACCCGGCGCAGGCGAAGGTCGCGCCGGCCTGGCCGTCGAGTTCGGCGCGCTGGTGCACGAGCGGTGAAAAGCGGGGGCCGATCCGGACCCTTTACACCCGGCTCACCAACGAGCTCGCGCACCTGGGGCGTCCCGTGCGGATCTTGGCGTGCATCGGGCAGCGCGCGGCCGAAAGCACCCAGCGGGCGAAGCTCGCCGAGGTGGAGATCGACCGCGGGGCGAGCAACGGGCGCCGGCACATCACGACATGGCGGCCTATTCACACGTGGAACGACCGGAGAGTTTGGCGGGAGATCGCCCGTTCCCGCCTGCCGTATCACCCGGCCTACGACTGGGGAAACCGGCGCCTGAGCTGCGTTTTCTGTGTCCTCGGATGCAACAGCGACCTCGTGAACGGAGCGCGACGCGTGCCGGAGCTCGCCGCGGCGTTCGCCCGGACAGAGGCCAAGATCGGCGCCGACTTCAAGAAGGGCCTGTCGATGCGGGAGATCATCCGACGCGCCGAAGCCCTGGAGGCGGCCGAGGGACCCGCCGCGCGGCCGCCGGCAGGTACGGCGATGGCGGCGCATGTCGGGCGGGCGATGACGACGAAGTACCGCGCCCGTCAAGCTGCGCTGTACGGCCTAGTCGCCTGATCTACCCGGCACGTACGAAGACGCCCTGGGTTCAGCGCAGCGGATCCGCCCCCTTCCGGCGGCAGAAGGACGGCGGCTGACCGCCCGAGGGAGCGAGCGGCAGGCACCGCCGGCGCCTGCCCACGGCGGGCCGCCCCTCACTGTGACGGATGCCCTGTCGGAGATCCCGGACAGCTGGCCATACCAACTCCGCCGACTCCGCCGGAGAGCTGACCCGGTTCGCGCTGCGGAGGGTGCTCGGGCCGGCGGGCGGCCAGGTAACGGGGACGACGATGGTCGGCCCGGTCCCGACGTCCTGGCCGACGACCAGTCAGAGGCCAGGGATGTCGGACACTACCCCCGGAGATTGCATAACTGGATTTACGGATGTATTGTGTGGGTAGCGCTGGTGAGTGCCCGGGCGGCTGCCCCCGCCACACGTGACGGCACCCACTGCCCAGAGCCGACATCCCCGGGAGACCCGTGAACACCCCAGAAACAGATGCCATCAGCAAGATGGACGCCGCCCGGGCCGCTCTCAAGGAGACCACCCCCGAGGTTCTCGACGCGATCTGTGCCGTGGTGGCGGAGCTCTTCCCCGAGGGCAAGTTCCTCTGTGCCAACTCCCTGTTCGTCTACACGGCGGAGGGCCGCCGGACGATCGGCCCCTTGGACCGGCAGCGGAACCCGAAGTACCCCCACCACCTCGTGTGGGAGTGGCCGCTGGACCGGCTGCCCAAGCGCATCACACGGCCATACCTCGGTGCGCACGCGGACTCCAAGAAGCGGACCCTGAAAGGCCTTTTGAACCAGGCCCGGCGCGCGGGCGCTGAGATCCCGTGCGGCGACATCGGCCGACACTACGCCCCCCGGCTCACCCTCCGCTGAAGGATCACCCCTCGTTCCACCCCCCGACATCCGGGAGCTTTTCATGCCTTCCACCACGCTGACCGAAACGGCCGTCGCCCGTCTGCGGACGGCCTCCGTGCACCCCGACGGCCACCTGCCCAAGGTGGGCCCGAAATTGCTGCGTCTGTTCGTCACGGAGAAGTACGCCTACCGCAACGACACCGACGGCTTCGTTCTCGACGGCCAAGCCGCCCTCGAGGACCTGAACTGTGCCGACGACTCCCGCCCGTTCATCATCACCGCGGCAGGCCGTCGCGCCGCCCTCAACAGGGGGCAGATCAAGGCCCTGACGGAAGAGATCGGGCCTGACGGGCGGCTCGCCCGAGGAGTGCCGTGGCCGACACAGCAGACCCTGGCGCGGCTTCTGCTCGTCGAGTTCCGCGATGAACAGGGAAACCCCGCCCCCGGAGACGGCACCCCGTTCCGCACAGGCCTCGGCACGCTGGTCGCCGAGGCCGCGCACCACACCATCCACCCGGACGACGTCGCATAACTGGATTTACTTCGACGTCATTGCGAGTGGTCGCGCGGGGCACGGGAGCACCGCCCCGAGCAGCCGCCGGGGGCGCTCCCGGCCAGCCGACGAACCCCGCACCGCGAAGTTCGCGCCCCTCCGCTCCCATCGCCCCACGACTGCCCCGCCCCGCCCAGAGAAATGCCCTCCCGTGACACTCGCCCGCCGCACGCTCACCAGCGGCTCGTTCAGCATTACCGTCATCACCAGCACCAGCTACACCGACACCCAACTCGCCGTCACGGACACCGGGGAGATCACGGTCACGGGCCCGCTCGGCCTGACCGACGAGACCGTCAAGACCTTCGTGGCGTACAAGGAGGCCTGGATCGGCGCCCGGCTGCAGCACTTGGTCAACGTCGCCGCGGACACCCAGTCCGCCGACGGGCCCTGCCCGAGCTGCTACGTGACGGCCGGATCACTGCACACGGATCTCTGCGACCTCGCCCGGTGCGCCTTCACCGGGTTGCAGCGCTCCGGCTGCGGCCACTTCACCGACCGGTGCAGGACGCCGTGGACCGGACGCCTGCCCGGCGAGGCCGAGTGCCACGAGTACGGGTTCTACGCGCGACTGGGCTCCAGCGGCTGGGAGCCATGCCCGGCCGACCACCCGGACGCCATGCCTGACTTCAACCGGCTCTACACCGAGTGCCGGTGGGATGCCCAAGCCCAGCGCATGCGTCTGATCTCAGACTGACCCCTCGCCCGGCCAGGACTCACTGGTCGGGCCCGCCCCACCCCACGTCATCACCCCGATTGGTCCGCCATGCACGATCCGGCCCTGCCGTCTCAGCCCGCTCCACTCCTCCCCCTGGGGCCGCGCTCGGCCCATGCCCGCGTCGCCCCCGTTCCCCTCTCCCACCCTTTCCGCCCCCACCCAGGAGTCGAGCCGGCGCCGCAGGACGCGGCGGCGGAGCTGCTGCTCTGCGCCTTGCGTGACCACCTACTGGCGGCCGGGCACGAACTGAGCCGATGCACCCTGAAGATGGCCGGTGAGCCCCACCCCCTGGCCGTCGACCTGGTCGATCTCACCTCGGGCCGGCGTGTCGTCGCCCGGGGCCCCACCAGCCGCCCGGCCCACC
>NZ_JAVRFH010000134.1:0-4778 GCF_031845825.1 Streptomyces lancefieldiae
CGGCCCGGACACCACCAGCCCGGTCTCCTCGGCGGTCTCGCGAACCGCGGTCTGCCACGGCCGCTCGCCCGCCTCCGCCGTCCCACCAGGCCACTGCCAGGGGTGCCCCGGGCTGTAGACGCTGTGGAGCTGCACGGGCCGGTCGTGCTCGTCGGTGAAGAACACGCTGGCGGACAGGACGGCCTTCGGCAGCGCCGCCGCGTACTCCTCAGGCGAGAGCCATCCCTCGGTCATCGCGCCCCCGTCCCGGACGTGCGAGAGCTTCGTCATCCGCATGAGGGCCGGATCGCGCGCGAAGCCGAGCTCCTCATACAGCGGTGCGGCCTCCTTGCTTGCATGCAGCTCGTAGAGCGTGACCCCCTCGCGCTCCAGCGTTTCCAGAAGCGCGGACACGGTTGCCCGGGCGAGGCCGCGCCGCCGGTGGGCGGGTTCGGTGGCCACGATGTGGATTCGGGCGGCCAGTCCTTTGGGGTACTTCGGGGCCGGCAGGACGGGGTGGATCAGTGCGAGCGCGCAGGCGGCCAGCCCGCCGTCCGGCGCGTCGACGACGCAGGCGCGGGCATCGCCCCCAGGCTGCAGCCGGTGTGCGAGCTGGTCGCGGCAGATGACGAGCCACTCCTCGTCAAGCGGCTCGGACAGGATGAGCTGCGAGCGCAGCCGGGTGATCTCAGCGGCATCATCCGCGGTGGCCGGCCGCGGGACGAGCCTGGTCATCGGGCCGGGTACGTCGGTGCTGTGCGTCATCGCGGGTCGCCTCCGTCGATCGTGCGGGAAGCGTGCGCGGCGGCGCGGCAGCGCAAGAGGGTGCGGCGCCCTCGTTCGACCAGCTCCGGGTCGCCGGTCTTGCTTCCGAAGGCGATGCCGGACACCGCGTCCAGGACCGCTTCCACCAGCAGGCGCGCCCTCTCGTCCTCCGTGAGATGGCGGCCGTACCCGTCGAAGAACGCCTCGTAGAGGTCTTCCCGGCCGTCGAAGCAGTCGAGGAGACGGACCAGATCCCGCACGGCGGACTGGGGTTCGCTGCGCTCGAAGTCGATGATCCGCAGGGTGCCGTCACCGGCCCGAAGCAGGTTGCGGAGCTGTAGATCCCCGTGGGTCACCACCGCTTCGACCGGCGGCAGCTGCACGGCACTGGCTACAACCCACCGCACGTACTCCTCGTCTCCTGGCCTCAGATGCCGCCGTGCCCCGTCCAGGTGCCGCTCCGCCTTCGCGTACGGGACGACCGGCGCCGTTCCGGGCGACGCTGGGGGCAGGGGGCTCGCGTGGATGTGAGCCGTGAGTTTCCCGATCGCCCGGAACACCCGCCGCTCCTCGTCCGACGGCAGCGCCATGCCGTGCAGTGGGCGGCCCTCGACGGCGGTCAGGACGACCGCCCGCAGCCCCGCGTCGGCTGCCACCAGCCGGGGACCGGCGCCACCGAGCCCCGGCACCCAGTCGCGCAGGGCTGTGACCTCCCGGTCGTGGAAACGGTCGTTCTGGTGGATCTTGACGAACCACACCCCGCCCGAAGCGTCCTGCGCGCGCCACACCCGGCTGGCGGTCCGGGCCCAGGACACGTCCGTCCAGGCAGTGATCCGGCCGACCGCCTGCTCGGCGAACTCCCGTACCTCCCGCCCCGGGCGCGGCTCACCGCAGCCCGGGGCGGGCACGAGGCGGAGCCGGTCGACAGCCGGGTCGTGCCCGATCGGATCGTCCGGTTCCTGGAAGTGCACCACCATGGGAACACCGGCCCGATAGGCCTCCAGCCCCGCGCGGCAGTAGGCGACCATCGGTTCCGGCAGAGCGTCGAACGCGAACCAGCCCATGGCGTCGCACACCTTGGGCTCCTTGACGTCCGGCGTCCCGGACCAGCGGCGTACCTCGAAGAAGAACCCGACCCGCGCGCCCCCACCCGGCGCCCGGTGGTGGACGGTGACCGCGGCACGTACGTCGTCCGACTCCACCACCAGGCCCGTCTCCTCGTACGCCTCGCGCACGAGCGCGGTGACGACATCTTCGAAGGGACCGTCGACGTGACCGGAGGTTCTCCGGGCACTCGCATGTTGTGAAAATAACTGGCGCGGCATGGAGGCATTATGAGGGCGATCGAGCGATGGACCGTCGACTTCTACGACATGGTCGAAGCTGTTCCACTTGTAGGTGCCGAGGAGTTCCCTTGGCTCGGTGATCTCCACGAGCGGGCAGCCCGCAACGGTGCTCGCCATGGCACACCGATCCTGATCCCACCCACGGGCCGAGCGGATCCGAGGATCAACCTCTTCTTCCGCACCGGCTCGATGGCGGGCGCGTCGGTGAAGACGATGCGGCGGTACGCCTACTCACTGGCGGTCTGGCTGACGTTCCTCCACATCTTCGGCCGCCGCTGGGACGAGGCGACGCTCGCTGATGTTGAGGCGTACAAGGACTGGCGGCTCACCGACGTCCGCAACGACGAACGGGTCAAGGGGACGAGCTTCGACACCGACCGCGCGGCGCTCAACTGCTTCTACGCCTGGGCCGGCCCCCGCTATCGGACGATCAACCCGGTAGCTGCCGTTCCTCGCCAAGTCCCCTCTACCGCAGAGCCTTCCGCGGTGGTGGGCGGGTCCGGGATTCCGCCGGCCAGGAACGGGCGTGATCCGTTGCGACCTGCGGCCAGCCGTCGGCGTCAGGTGAAGTGGCTGCTCCGTAGCGGATTCGAGCAGTGGCGCAACATCGGCCTGCGCGGCTACGGGTTCGACGGTCTGCGGCGTCCGGGCTGGCGTGGGTACAACGAGGACCGGGATGTCGCTTTCGTCGACGGCCTGTACGGCACGGGGCTGCGGCTTCAGGAGTGGGCCAGCATCCTCGATGTCGAGCTTCCGTTCGGTGGGCGAGGGCGTTACCTGAAGGCGTGGCTGGCCGCCGCATGCATCAAGGGTGCCCCGGATGAGGGCCGCTACTACCGGATTCCGCGCCGCGTGCTGTCCACCGTGGCCTCGTACATGGATGTGGTGGAGGGGTCGCGGACGGAGGTGATCCGCCGCGCCCAGCGGGCCGGCCGCTACGACCGGTTGCCTGGAGTGCGGATCGTGACGGGCTACAGCGCCCGCACGCGGGAGCTGCACATCCAGACAGCATCCGGGGCTTCGGTGCCGCTCTCCTTGGATGTCCTCGGTCCCGACGAGCGGCTTCGCCTCTTCCGCATGACCCCCGACGGTCTGGAGCCGCTCGCGGTGTGGCTCTCTCACGACGGCCTGCCGAAGAAGGTCGGCGGCTGGGAGGACACCTTCCGGGACGCCAACGAGCGCATCGCCGATCTGTGGGCCGATCTCTCGGCGGAGGAGCTGACACCGGAGGAGCGTGAGCGGCGCCGGGCCCAGTGCTCCGTATGGGCTCGCGCTCACATGCTGCGGCACTCTTTCGCCTTGCGCTGGTACCTGTTGCTGTCCATGGTCTGGCAGCCCCACCTAGACGGCTTCACCGACGAGCAGCTCAAGGACCTTCGTAATCAGTTCGGCGATGTCTGGTACGCCCTGTCGATTTTGTTGGGCCACAGTCACCCGGATACGACCCGCGATCACTACCTCGCGCCCTTCACCGGTCTGCACGTCGACTATCTCATGGCGCTGCTCGACGAGGACGAACAGCGGGCGATGGAGTCGCTCGTTCGGACGGCCGTGGCCGCCACTGGGGTTGTCCTGGCGGCGGAGGGCGCCCGGTGAGCCGGGGCGGACGGCGGGCGAGTCTGCCTTCGGGTTCGTGGCAGCCGCCGCAGCGCGGCCTCGTGCCAGAGGCAGGCGGCACACTGGTTCGGTTCGTGGCGGAATCGGGAGAACGGTGCAAGACGTACGACTTCTCCATCTGCGAGGTGGCACCCGAACTGCAGCAGTGGCTGGCCAGGTGTCTCAGCCGTCGGATCGGCACAGCACGCACCCCGGTCAAGCGGCTCACGGCCGCCGAGAGTTACTTTGGGGTGCTGCGCGGATTCGCGCGTGTCCTGAGCGGGCAGCAGCCGGTGCCGACTCGCCCGGAGGAGCTGGCGGGTGCGCATATCCACGCGTTTGTGGAGCATTACGATGATCGGCCGAAGCGTCAGCATTCTGCCTTCAAGGAGCTGCGTTCCGTGTTGCGGAACGATCCGGAGCTCCCGGAGGACGCCCGCCAGGCCCTCTTCGACGTCCGGGTGAAGGAGCCCGAGGTGATCCGCCCCGGTGCCTACGCGGACGACGACTGGCAGGCGATCATGACGGCGGCGCGGCGGGACGTCCGCCTGGCGCGGGAGCGGATCGAGGCCGGACAGCGCCTCCTGGCACGGTGGCGCGGTGGCGATCCCACGCTCAGCCGACAGGAAGCAGAGCGCGGGGCGCTCTTGGATATCTTCGACCGCACCGGCGATCTGCCGCGTGAGCCCGGAGGCAAGGGCAACCACACGAAGGCGGTGCTGCGCGCTGGCGGCTTTCGTCACTTGGCCGCGAGCTTGTGCCTGACCAGGCCGGAAGCGACCGCGTTCTGTCTTCTGCTGACCGCGCTGACCCAGGAGAACTTCGGCACCATCGCCGCGTGGCCCGCGGCGCACTTCCACCCGGAGGGCGCCCGGGAAGACGAGCGTGTCGTCTTGGTGGAGGAGTCCAAGCCCCGGCGCGGCCCCGAGCGGGAGCACATGAACGCAGCGCTGGAACACCTGCCCGACGAGGTCGCCGGACTCCTCGGCGCCGGCGCCGAGGAATCCCGCCTCATGAGGTCCCCGCTCCGCCTGTACCTGCTCCTGCTGTCCCTCACGGAGCTGTCGCGTCGCCACGGCGGGACATCGGCGG
>NZ_JAVRFH010000135.1:0-4740 GCF_031845825.1 Streptomyces lancefieldiae
GAACGGCGCGGAATCGGTCGGCCACGGAAGTGACGGGGTTGACGCGCCAACCGCTGCGGGCGGACATCCCCCGACACGTCCCCTTCCCGCCGTACGCGGCTCTCCCGCCGTGGCTGGCCGGCGCAGTGGCTGCCCGGCTGCGGGCAGTCGTGCCTCCTCCAGTGCCTGAACGGCCTGGGAGGTTCCCCAGGGCGGCACGGGTGGGCGGTGGGGTTCCCCCGCTCATGGGGGTCCCCCCGCTCGAGTGAAGCCGAGAGCGGGGGAGAAGCCGAGAGTGGGGGAGGCACCCCGTTGCGCCGGGACGCGCGACCCACCCCCGGCCCACACGCACGCCGGGTGCCGGGCTTGCGCCCGGCCGCGCAGCGAGCCGCGGGGGGTTACAGCCGTCCCAGTACCTGCTGCAGCAGCGCGCCCATCCTCGTGGCGGAGTCGCGGCCTGCCTGCAGGACCTCCTCGTGGTTCAGGGGCTCGCCCGTCATGCCCGCCGCGAGGTTGGTCACCAGGGAGATGCCCAGTACCTCCGCGCCGGCCTCGCGGGCCGCGATCGCCTCCAGGACCGTCGACATGCCCACCAGGTCGGCCCCGATGACGCGGGCCATGCGGATCTCGGCCGGGGTCTCGTAGTGCGGGCCGGGGAACTGGGCGTAGACGCCCTCCTCCAGCGTGGGGTCGACCTCCTTGCACAGGGCGCGCAGGCGGGGGGAGTAGAGGTCGGTGAGGTCGACGAAGTTGGCACCGACGATGGGGGAGGTGGCGGTGAGGTTGATGTGGTCGCTGATCAGGACCGGCTGGCCGGGGCGCATGCCCTCGCGCAGGCCGCCGCAGCCGTTGGTCAGGATGATCGTCTTGGCGCCGGCGGCGACGGCCGTGCGGACGCCGTGGGAGACGGCGGCCACGCCGTGGCCCTCGTAGTAGTGGGTGCGGCCCAGGAAGACCAGCGCGCGCTTGTCGCCGATGGAGTACGAGCGGATCCTGCCGCCGTGTCCCTCCACTGCGGGCTTGGGGAAGCCCGGCAGGTCGGTGACCTGGAGATCGGCCTCGGGGGCGCCCAGGGCGTCCACGGCCGGTGCCCAGCCGGAGCCCATCACGAGGGCGACGTCGTGGGTCTCGGCGCCGGTGAGTTCGCGCAGGCGGGCCGCGGCGGCGTCGGCGGCGGCGTAGGGGTCGCCCTGGATGTCGTCCGGAAGAAGAGATGCGTTCACGCCGAAGAGGGTAGCCGGTTTACGCCTACGCGCGTAGATGACGGAGCTCACGGGATTGCGATCGTTGCCTTGTCGTTTCCGACGGGGGCGCGGGGTTCAGCAGGGGCGCTTGCGGAGTTCCATGACGTAGTCGTGGGGTGCGCCGGCGGATTCGGCGGCGTCCGCCACCTCGCCCAGGTAGCGGGCGGAGGGCAGGCCGCCCTCGTAGGCGTTCAGGACGTACGTCCAGGCTCCCTCTTCCCCGTCCAGGGTGTGGACCCGTACGCGCGTGCGGCGGTAGATGTCCAGGCCCACGCCCTCCCAGCGGTCCATGGAGTCCTCGTCCATCGGTGCGATCTCGTACAGCGACACGAAGACCTGGGAGACGGGATCTTCGACGAGCGTCGCGAGGGCGCCCTCCCAGCCCATGTGCTCGCCCCCGAAGGTCAGCCGCCACCCGTTCAGCCAGCCGGTGGCGCGCAGCGGCGAGTGCGGGGCGCGGCGGGTCATCAGCCGCGCGTCGAGGTTGCCGGCGTATGCGGCGTAGAGCGACATGGGGAGAGGGTACGGCAGCGCCCGGGCGTCACTCCGGTAACGAGGGTGCCCCCGGGCGGCCCCGCGGGGGACGGTGCGGGACAATGGAGTACGTGACTCGGATCGTGATCATTGGCGGCGGACCCGGCGGATACGAAGCGGCGCTGGTGGCCGCACAGCTCGGCGCGGAGGTGACCGTCGTCGACTGCGACGGCCTGGGCGGGGCGTCGGTGCTGACCGACTGCGTGCCGTCCAAGACTCTGATCGCCACGGCCGAGGTGATGACCACCTTCGATTCGTCGTACGAGGAACTGGGGATCATCGTCGCCGACGACACCCCGCCCATGGAGCAGGCCGCCCGGGTGGTCGGCGTTGATCTGGGCAAGGTCAACCGGCGTGTCAAGCGGCTGGCCCTGGCGCAGTCGCACGACATCACCGCCTCCGTGACCCGTGCCGGTGCGCGGGTCGTGCGCGGGCGCGGGCGGCTGGAGGGCATGCAGGCCCTCGACGGTTCGCGGAAGGTCGTGGTGCGTGCCGCCGACGGGAGCGAGGAGACGCTCACCGCGGACGCGGTGCTGATCGCCACCGGCGGGCACCCGCGGGAGCTGCCGGACGCGCGGCCCGACGGGGAGCGGATCCTGAACTGGACCCAGGTGTACGACCTGGACGAGTTGCCCGAAGAGCTCATCGTGGTGGGGTCCGGTGTGACCGGTGCCGAGTTCGCCGGTGCCTACCAGGCGCTGGGGTCGCGGGTCACGCTCGTGTCGTCGCGGGACCGGGTGCTGCCCGGTGAGGACCCGGACGCCGCGGCCGTCCTGGAGGACGTGTTCCGGCGGCGCGGTATGAACGTCATGTCGCGTTCCCGGGCCCAGTCCGCCAAGCGGGTGGGGGACCGGGTCGAGGTCACGCTCGCCGACGGGCGTGTCATCACCGGGTCGCACTGTCTGATGGCCGTCGGTGCCATCCCCAACACCGAGGGGATGGGACTGGAGGAGGCCGGGGTCAAGCTCAAGGACTCCGGGCACATCCGGACCGACCGCGTGTCGCGGACCTCGGCCCCCGGTGTGTACGCCGCCGGTGACGTCACCGGCGTCTTCGCGCTCGCCTCGGTGGCCGCGATGCAGGGGCGGATCGCCATGTACCACTTCCTCGGCGACGCCGTCACTCCGCTGGACCTCAAGACCGTCTCCGCCAACGTCTTCACCGACCCCGAGATCGCCACCGTCGGGTACTCGCAGGCCGACGTCGACGCCGGGAAGATCGACGCCCGGGTGGTGAAGCTGCCGCTGCTGCGCAACCCGCGCGCCAAGATGCAGGGCATCCGGGACGGCTTCGTCAAGATCTTCTGCCGGCCGGGCACCGAGATCGTGGTGGGTGGGGTCGTGGTGGCGCCGCGGGCCTCGGAGCTCATTCATCCCATCTCGATCGCCGTCGACAACAACCTGACGGTCGAACAGATCGCCAACGCCTTCACCGTGTACCCCTCGCTTTCGGGGTCGATCGCGGAGGTGGCGCGGCAGTTGCACACGCGGAAGGCCGGCGGGGAGGGCTAGAAGGCCCCCGGGTCCGGGCGGCCGGAATCGACTCCCCGGCGGTCACGGGGAGTCGCGACGCTTGCGGGCGGCATAGGCGGCCGGAGTAGGCGCATATACCACTCCCAGGTCTACCGTGCGAACAACTTCTGTTATTCGGCGCATACTGCTGAAAGCAGTCGGTCGTTGGGGTTACTGTCAGTTTCGTGTTCGCTGCAGAACGTCGCCAATTGATCCTCGAAATGGTGCGAGCGAACGGGGCCGTGTCGCTCCGTGAGCTCGCCCGCGTCGTCCAGACCTCCGAAGTGACCGTACGGCGGGACGTGCGCGCACTGGAGGCAGAAGGACTCCTCGACCGCCGGCACGGCGGTGCGGTACTGCCGGGCGGGTTCACGCGAGAGTCCGGCTTCCCGCAGAAGTCCCATCTCGCGACCGCCGAGAAGACGGCCATCGCCGACCTCGCCGCGAGCTTCGTCGAAGAGGGCGAGGCCATCGTGGTGGGGGCCGGGACCACCACGCAGGAGCTGGCGCGCCGGCTCGCGCGGGTGCCCGGCCTGACCGTCGTCACCAACTCGCTCCTGGTGGCCCAGGCCCTGGCCCATGCCAACCGCGTCGAGGTCGTGATGACCGGCGGCACGCTCCGCGGGTCCAACTACGCCCTGGTCGGGTCGGGGGCCGAGCAGTCCCTGCAGGGGTTGCGCGTGTCCAAGGCCTTCCTGTCCGGGAGCGGGCTGACGGCGGAGCGGGGCCTGTCCACGTCCAACATGCTGTCGGCGTCCGTCGACCGCGCGCTGGTGCAGGCCGCCGCCGAGGTCGTCGTCCTGGCCGACCACTCCAAGCTGGGCACGGACACCATGTTCCAGACCGTGCCCACGGACGTCATCACCCGCCTGGTCACGGACGAGCCGCCCGCCCACGACGACCGTGCCGGCACCGAGCTCCAGGCCCTGGCCGACCAGGGCGTGCAGATCGCCGTGGCCGGGGCGTCGGGGGGTGCGACGGGCGACTCCGGGGCCTCGGGGCCCGCGGGGGGTGATTCCGTCCCGGCGCGTCAACAGCGTCGGGACGTGCCGCTTCCGGGGCCACGCCGACAGGTCCCGGGCGCGGCGGCGGGGCTGCGGTCGGCCGCGGCCCTGGGTGAGCAGAACGCCGGGGCGGAACGGACGCGCGTCGCGGATCTGCGCCGCCGCTGAGCCGCCCGCACGGTCCGTCGCGTCCCCGGCACCGACGGCGGGGCGCCCGGCGGACCGGTTGTCGTGGTCCGCCGGGCGCCCCGGTCGTATCGCTGCCGTGCGGGTGTGTCAGTCCTTGATCTCGCAGATCGCGGCGCCGGAGGTGATGGACGCGCCGACCTCGGCGCCCAGGCCCTTGATGGTGCCGGACTTGTGGGCGTTGAGGGGCTGTTCCATCTTCATGGCTTCCAGGACGACGATGAGGTCGCCTTCCTGGACTTGCTGGCCCTCCTCGACCGCGATCTTGACGATGGTGCCCTG
>NZ_JAVRFH010000136.1:0-4647 GCF_031845825.1 Streptomyces lancefieldiae
GACGTATGGATGCCCACCATGCTGACCGCGGCTGCGGCGGTGTTCTTCCGGCACCGCTGCGATCGTCCGGAGTTCCTCCTCTCGCTGGCCGTGGGCAACCGGGTCGGGGCGGCGAGCCGGGCCCCCGGTCTGGCGGTGAACGTGGTGCCGGTGCGGATGCGGGTGCCGCTCGGGGCGAGCTTCACCGACATCGCCGACACGTTGGTGGACGAGACGTACGAAATCTTCGACCACACGGCCTGCCATTACTCGGAGATACGGCGCGCGAGTGAGGCCCCCCTGGGCGACCGCGGCTGTTTCGGCGCGGTTGTCAACGTCGCCGAGTACATCGAGCAGCTGCACTTCGCCGACAGCCCGGCGCGCTACCTCGGCGGGACGACGGGAGCCTTCGACGAGCTCTCGATCGGCGTCTACACGGACGGCAGCGCGGACAGCGACCTGTTCGTCCGGCTGGACGCGCCGGCGAGGCTGTACTCCCGCGCCGAACTGCGCTTCATCGGCGAGGAACTCATCACGTACATCCGTGCCGCGGTGGCCGCCGCCGACCAGCCGGTCGGCGCGCTCGACCTGGTCGGCGGTGCGGAGCGGGAACGGCTGCTGCGGTCGCCGCTCCACACGGACGTGCCGGTGCCCGCGCCGACGGTGCCGGAGTTGTTCGCCCGGCAGGTGGAGCGGAATCCCGGTGCCGTGGCGCTGGTGTCGGGCGGCACGGCGGTCTCCTACCGGGAACTCGACGAGCGCTCCAACCACCTGGCCGCCGCGCTGCGAGGGCGGGGCGTGGGTCCCGAGACGGTGGTAGCGGTGGCCATGCCCCCGTCGACCGATCTGGCCGTCGCCCTGCTCGGGGTGGTCAAGGCGGGCGGGGCCTACCTGCCGGTCGACCCGGCGTTCCCGGTGGAGCGGGTCAGGCCGGTGCTCGGTGCCGCGTCGGTGCGGTTCCTGCTCACCGACGCGGCGACGGTTGGCGCGCTCCCCTCCGATCCGGACGTTCCTGCGCTGGTGGTCGACGAGATTCTCCGAAGCACCGCGGGTGACGCCAGCGGTCGGGCGCCGGGGGTTCCCGCTGCGCCGCGTCAGGACAACCTGCTGGCCGTGTACGCCTCCGGGCCCGCCAGTACGGAGGCGGGCGTGGCCGTGACGCACCGCAACATGGGACGGTTCGTCATGGACCCCCGCTGGCAGGAGGTCGGTTGTACCACCGTGCTGTGGCACACCGCGCACGCCTGCGACGCGGTCGCCCTCCAGCTGTGGGTCCCGCTGCTGAACGGCGGCCGGGTGGTCGTGGCTCCCGCGGGGGAGCTGGACATGGACGCGCTGACCGGGGCGCGCGCGGCGAACGACATCTCGGCGGTATGGCTGCCCACCGGCCTGTTCTCGATGATCGCGGCGGCTCGGCCCGCGCTGCTCGCCGGGTTGAGAGAGGTGTGGACCGGCGGGGAGCGGGTACCCGCGGCCGCGGTGCGGCGGGTCCGCGAGGCCTGCCCCGACCTGGCGATCGTGTGCGGTTACGGTCCTGCGGAGACGACCGCCTTCGTGGCGGCCCGCCGTTTGGCCGCCGACGAACCCGCTGGACACGCGGGTGAGATCGGCCGCCCGATGGACGGCACCGACCTGTACGTGCTGGGACCGGGCCTGGCGCCGGTCCCCGCCGGCGTGGCCGGTGAGCTGTACGTGGCTGGGCCCGGTGTGGTGCGTGGGTACGCCGGGCGCCCCGGACGGACCGCGCAGCGTTTCGTGCCCTGCCCGTTCGGCCCGGCCGGTGCGCTCATGTACCGGACCGGGGACCGGGTGCGGTGGGGTGCCGAAGGCCGGCTGGAATACGTGGGCCGGGCAGACGCTCAGGCCGATGTACGCGGTGTCCGCGTCGAGCCGGTGAGGGCTGAGGAGGTACTGGCGGAGCACCCCGGGGTGGCCCAGTCGGTGGTGGCCGTCCGGCCGGACGGCTCCGGGCAGCGGCGACCGGTGGCCTACGCCGTTCCGGTGGGCGGCCGGGCCGTGACGAGTGAGGAACTGCGCAGGTTCGTCGGCGGACGGTTGCCGGAACCCCTGGTGCCGTCGGCGTTCATGGTGCTGGAGCGACTGCCGGTGACGGTCGACGGAAGAGTGGACCGGGCGTCGCTGCCGGAACCCGAGCTCGACGAAGGGCGGTACCGAGCGCCGCGGAACGACACCGAGCGGGTGCTGGCCGAGGTGTTCGCCGACGCGCTCGAAGTGGACCGGGTGGGCATCGAAGAGGACTTCTTCGACCTGGGGGGCAATTCACTCCGGGCGATCAGGCTGGTCGGCCTGATCCGGTCGGAGCTGAACCTCGAGGTGTCGATCCGCACGTTGTTCGCCGCTCGCACCGTCACCGCCCTTTCGGACATGCTGGAGGATTTCGCCCGGTCGAGCAGACCGGCACTGGGCAGGAGGACGAGGGAAGGCCAGGTTCTTTGAGCAATGCCCGTTGCGCGGCCGCCGGCCCGGCGCTGTGCTTCAGCCAGGTATTGCTGTCCCGCCGACGGGACACCAATAGCTGGGCTTCCCGCGGGATACGCCGTTTCATTGGTGTCGCGCCGGCCGAGTCCGGTGCTCTTGAACGGTCCATCGTGTCGGTCTACGTTGGCGGCGTGTCCAATGGAGATTTCAGGTCCGCTCGACCGTGGGGCATTTCGGGAGCGGAAGAATATCGGTCGGTGATGCGAACGCGCTTCGCATATCCATGCCAGCGGAAGAACCTTCTATGAGTGATCGCGTACACGAGACCCATGATGTGGTCGGTGTTGGGTTCGGCCCGTCCAACCTGTCGCTCGCCATCGCCCTTGAGGAATACCGGGCGAATGGCGTGGAGCATGAGATCAGCAGTCTCTTTCTGGAGCGTCAGGCATCCTTCGGCTGGCACCGCAACATGCTGCTGCCGTCGGCGACCATGCAGATATCCTTCCTCAAGGACCTGGTCACCTTCCGGAACCCGACGTCGAGCTTCAGTTTCATCGCGTACCTGCACGCGTCCGGGAGACTCCCGCAGTTCGTCAACAACCAGGACTTCTTCCCCACCCGCGAGGAGTTCCACCAGTATCTCGAGTGGGCCCAGGCGCGCGTGGCCGACCGCATCTCCTACGGCTCGGAAGTGCTGTCGATCCGGCTGCCGTCAGGCGCTGCTCCAGAGGGGGCGGACCATCTGCGGCTCGAGGTGGCGGATGCCAGGGGAGGGGCCGACCGAGTGGTCCGGGCGCGGAACGTCGTCATCTCGACGGGCCTCGTCCCGAGCATGCCCGAGGGAACCGAATGCGACGAACGTATATGGCACAGCTCCGAGTTCCTCGAGAAGTACCGCCGGATCAATCCCCGCGAACTACGCCGTGTGGCGGTGGCCGGAGCGGGCCAGAGCGCCGCCGAGATCGCCAGGTTTCTGTACGACGAACTGCCGCATGCCCAGGTGTACGCGGTCATCCCGTCCTACGGCTACTCCGTCGCGGACGACACCCCCTTCGCCAACCAGATCTTCGACCCGGCGGCCGTGGACGACTACTACTTCGGTACCGAGCAGGCGCGGGAGGCGTTCTGGCGGTACCACCGCAACACCAACTACTCGGTCGTCGACGACGACGTGATCAGGGCTCTGTACCGCAGGTCGTACGACGACGACGTACGCGGTGTCAGGCGTCTGGAGTTCCTCAACCTGACGCGGGTCACCGGTGTGAAGCGGGAGGGCGACGAGACGCGCGTCTCCCTGCAGGAGGGCCCGGACGCTGCGGTCCGCGAACTCAACGTCGACGCCCTGGTCTGCGCGACCGGCTACGACGCGATGGAGCCCGCGGACCTGCTGGGCGACCTCGACCGCCTCTGCCTGCGGGACGAGGCCGGTCGGCACCGCGTCGAGCGGGACTACCGCCTCGTCACCGCACCCGGCATGCGGTGCGGCATCTACCTGCAGGGCGGTACCGAGCACACCCACGGTCTGACCTCCTCACTGCTGTCGAACATCGCGCAGCGCAGCGGCGAGATCGTCGACTCGATCGCCGCCCGGCGCAGGCTGCGGGACGTCGGAAGCACCGTCCTCGCCGAGGCTGGCGGCGACCTCGGTTGAACGCCCGCGGGCCCGTGCCACCTGGTCTCGCCCGGGGCGGTGCGGTACGGCCCGTGGACCGCCGGCGGACAGGTGAGGCCGGCCCATCCTGTTTTGTCGCAGGCATGACATGGACATTCCTCCACCGAGAAAAGGGAACCATCGATGAGCAGTCCGGTGGAAGAGCGGTGGCTACGCCGCTACCGTGATGACGACGGATGCGGGACGAAGCTCGTCTGTTTTCCCGCCGCCGGCGCGGGGGCCAGGTGCGGTACGCACTGGCCCCTGGGATTACCTGCGGACATCGGCGTGCTCGCCGTCCGTTACCCGGGCAGGGAGGACCGGTTCGGCGACCCGTTCCCGCTTCGGCTGGAAGACCTCGCGGACGACATTGCGAAGGCGCTCGACGGCCTGACGCGGCACCGGCTGGTGCTGTTCGGCCACAGCATGGGGGCTTCGGTGGCGCATGAGGTGGCGTTGCGCCTCCACGAGCGGGGGTGCCCGCCGGCCGCTTTGTGCGTGTCCGGCAGACGGGCGACGCACGCACTGGCCGGCCGGCAGATGATCTCCGGTACGGACGACGAGGTCATCGCGCACGT
>NZ_JAVRFH010000137.1:0-4643 GCF_031845825.1 Streptomyces lancefieldiae
CCAGACGCACAGTCCACCGGCGCCCCGGCACCCGCTCGTCCAGCTCGCTCACCGCGGCCTGCGTCATCCTGCTCTTCCTCCCGTTCGTGTTCCCGACATCCCGCACGCCGATGGTGCGGGGCGGCGGGCCCACCGTACGCGGAATGGGCTCGGAGAGCGGTGAACTCGCCCCGTGCGCCTGCGGTGCCTTGCAGACGCAGACCCCGATCACCGTGCCCAGGGGCGGCCCGGTCGACCGGGCACGACAGCGCGTCGACCTCGTCCATCGACAGCTCCCGGGGGCTCGGGCCTCCTCCTGCGCCCGCTACACGCGGTCGTGACCGACCGTGTGACGGCACGCCCGCATCAGCGCCCGGACAGCTCTGCCACCCGCCCGCGGGCCGACCCCGCTCGGGATGTCACTCGCAGGCCCGGTCGCACACCTCTATAGACACGCACACGAGCGCTACGGATTGAGGATGCGTGATGGCAGCGACCACTGAATCAAGGCTGGGACGCGGACAGGCTGAGACACCGGACGAGAGGAACGCGAGGCCGCTCCGCCGGCCGGTGACCCGCAGCAACACCCGGCATGCCTGGGAGAAGGCGCGCGTGCGCAAACCGCTCGCGGAACGCAAGGCCACGGGGGCGACAGAGCACGACACCGGGCTGAAGAAGCAGGACCTCGTGTTCACCGCCGTTTACCGGGAGACAGAGGCCTGCAGCCACCTGGCGAAGATATTCGGAGTCTCGCCTGGAACCGCATTGGTCGAGCGAAGCTATCGCACGCAGCACGTCGACGAGCGGCACACACTCGGCATCGTCCGCTCATACCTCGTGCGTGAAGACATCGCCCAGAACCAGGAACTCCTCGACAGCCGAAACGAACCGTGGCCCGGCGGAACCCAATCGCAACTCGCAACCGTGGGAATCGAATTCGCAAAAATCACTGAGCACGTCACTGCACGGTCTGCGACGCCGGCCGAGGCCGTGGAACTCGGAATCGGGACGTCTGACCCGGTGCTCCACATCGAAAAGGTCGCGCAGGACCCCACCGGCCGAGTGGTGGAGGTGGCCCACATTGCCCTGGCCGGGGATCGGACCCGGCTCGAGTTCACCACCCCGCTGGACCGATGACGAGAAAGGGCCATGACGCGGCAGCCCTCGCACCCGCGAGGCCGGAAGGCATGTGCCGTAGCGCGTGGCGGCGCCGGGCAACGCCGCCGCCGGCGCGGTGGCTTCCAACGCTGAGACGGACGGAGCGGACGACCGGCAGCAGGACCAGGCGGCACCGTGCCACGGATCCCGCGCCGTTCGTGGCGGCCCCTCACGGATTGGCCGTACCGTTTCTGACCTGGCGCTGCGTAAGGTTGCAGTCACATGCCAGAACGGGGAGAGGACGGCACAGGGGTGAGAACGGACGGACACTGGAGTGATCACACGGCCTGCCGGGCCGCCGACCCCGAGGAACTGTTCGCCGACGGGGCGGGACAGAACAGGTCGAAGGCGATCTGCTTCGGATGCCCCGTGCGCACGGAATGCCTCGCCCACGCCCTCGACAACCGCGTCGAGCATGGCGTGTGGGGCGGCATGACCAAGCGCGAGCGGCGCGCCCTGTTGCGCCGTCGCCCGACAGTCACCTCCTGGCGGCGGCTACTGGACACCGCACGCCAGGAACACCGAGCCGACATCGGGCGCGTTGCGGACCCTGGCGCGCGGTTGCCCGAGGCCAGTTGAGGGATCGCCGGGACGCCCCGGCAACAGCGAGATCAGGTCGTGCCTGACCAAGGAGCGGCACCGGCGGCCTGAGCCGGTGCAGCGGGCACTACGCCGCGGTGGCCGGTGGCCCCCGCGGCGCCCTCGGCGGTGTTACGCGTGCGATTCCGTCCGTGCGGCACGGATCTGTGTGAGTAGGCCGTCTGCCGCGTTCGCCTTGGCAGTTGCCTTCTTCGTCGCAGAAGCGGTGGCGGACAGGCTCTGACCGTCCATCTCAGCGCGTGCCGTGCACGAGAAGACCATCTGATGGCCGGGGCCGTCGCTGGACATTCCGTACGTCAGGCCGGTGATGACCCGGGTCTGCTCGAGTTCGTTGAGTACCGACACCGGGGAACGGTCCTCAGCGGGCGGGAGCGCCTTCGCGGCGGGTGCGGCCCCGGTGCGGCCCCAGGCTGCAAGATCACGCGAGGGGTCGGGCAGGTCGGCCAGGCGGGCGAGCAGGCTCAGAGCGGCCTGGTGACGGGCTCCCTTCTTCGTGGAGGCCGAGCGCTCGGCACCGGTGACCTGGTCGTCGCCGGAGGACCAGGAGGCCTGGGCACGGAAGACGGCGTCGTGCCCCTGACCCCGGGCCTCGACGGTGAAATCGGGCAGCTCGCACCCGTTGACCTGGGCGTGTACCGAGAGGACGGACACGGCCGTCTCCGGCGACGCCGCGATGGCTTGCAGGCACGCGACGCGGGCCGGCTCCCATCCGGCCCAGCCCGCGACGAGCAAGACGAGCTGCTGCTCCAGGGAGGTGAGCTTCTGGTCGGCGGCGCGTCGGGCAGCCTCGCCGACGAGCGAGGGCCCGGCGATCTGCTCCTTGCAGCCTCGCTTGAGGATGGCGTGGAAGGCCGCGCTGTCGAGCCTGGAGTAGTCGGCTGAGTCATCGGCCGCCGCGCGCCGTGTGCGGGAGTGCGTGACGGACTTCCTCGACTCGCTCTCGGCTTTTCGGTCCTGGCGCGCGCCGTCGTTCAGGGCCTGCGCGACGGCGTGGAGCTCGTCGGCGGAGTAGGGGCTGGCGGTCTTGTCGAGGTGGCTGAGGATGATCCGTTGCACCACCAGGTCGGCATAGCGCCGCAGCGGCGAGGTGCCGTGGAGGTAGCCGGGAAGGTTCAGGCCCCAGTGTCCGCCCATGAACGGCGCGTACTCGGCGGCCCTGAGGGTCATGAGGGTGCGTTGCTGCAGCGCCGCCAGCCGGGCGTCGGAGCGGGCGGTGAAGGCAAGGTCAAGGTCGTGGAGCAGGACGTCCCGGGGCGGGGCGACCATGGAGGCGGAGTGGTTGCGGAAGAGCACCGGAAGGTCGCGTTCGGCAGCCCACCCGGCCAGCGCCGTGTTTGCGGCGATCATGCACTCCTGAACGATCACATAGGCGATGTTCCGTTCGAAGGATGCCAGCCGCACCACGGTGCCGTCCTCGTCGGTGGCCCAGCCGGACAGCAGGTCGTACAGGGCGAGTGCCCCGTGCTCACGCCGGCGCGCGAGGAGAACTTCGCTCACCGCGGCGGCCTGGCGCAGACCGGCGTGCAGGGGGTGGTCGGAGTTGCGGACCGCGGCGGCGACCTCGGCGTGGTCCATGGCCAGGGCGCCGCGCACCGTGGCCCGCTCGACCTCGACGTGATTGACGGATCCGTCCCGGCCGATCTTCATCTGCACCGCCAACGCCGGGCATGCGCGCCCGGGTGCCAGTGTCAGTCGATCTTCCACGGGCCGTGGAAGCATCTTGGCCCGGCCACGCCAGCCGCCGTAGGCCGACTCGCGTCGCCGCAGGGCTTTGCGGTCGGCGTCGCTGCCCAGGGCGACTCCGGAGGCGACGTCGGCGACATAGACCGTCAGCCGCCATCCGTCACTCGTCGGGTGGACCGCGATGGCGTCGTCGCGGTCGACGGTCTCCTTGCTGTCGATCATGACCGGGTCGGTAAGGGCACCGACGGGCGAGCCGGCGGTGAACTGAACGCGGGACAAAAGAGGAGTTCCTTCCTGGGCCACACAGTGTCGTCGGGCGCCGGTGCAAGGCGGGCGCACCAACGAGGTACTTCGCATGATGCCGAACGGCGGGCGCAGTTGGCCGGGCATCGGCAGAAGCGCGCCAACCAGCGATCCTGAAGAGGGACATCAACTGCGGCTGAACGTAGAGGTTTGGGTAGGTAGGTGCTGTCTACGGGGGCCGTACGAGCCCCCCGGCGCCGGGGGTTTACGCGGTTTCGGCGGTGTCGTACAGCTTGGTGACGTATGTGCAGGTCTGTTCCTCCCAGTGTAGGTTCAGAATGCGGCCGATCACGGCCGCTGCGGTCATCGGGCACACCACGTCGGCGGCCTGCTGGGCTCGGGTCCTGATGCCTTCGCCGCGCCCGATGTGGGTCCACGGGTAGTCGCTGCGGAAGCCGACCAGACGGCCGATGTCGTTCTGGTGGATGCGCTGTCCGCTGTCCTCGTCCTTCCAGCCGTAGGCCGTGGCCGTCACACAGTTCGAGGGCTGGTCTGCGGAGAAGCCACCGCCGCCCTTGGGTCGGCCGGTGCGCGGGTCGATCCCGCGCTGTCCCCGGGTGTTGACCCGGCGTCCCGGCCCCCAGCCGACGCACTGGGCGAACGTCGTTACAGGGAAGGGTGTTTCGGGGTGCACGCTGATGACAGGCGTCTGGTTGCGGTAGGCGGTCAGGAAGCGCCGCTTGCGGTGTGAGGGCGACCCGTGCTCCACGGAGTCCAGGGTCATGGCCTCCGTGGTGCGCCATCCGGCCTGCTCGAACTCGAAGAAGATCGTTTCCTCGATCTCGGCCGGAAGGGCGCTGGACTGCTCGACGGCGACCCACTCGACCGATCCGTTGCTGCACAGCATGGCCAGCGGCCAGATGGCCGCCTCGGCCATCAGCCCGGCCCGCTCGTCCTCGAGGCCGGCGAGCTGGGCTCGG
>NZ_JAVRFH010000138.1:0-4612 GCF_031845825.1 Streptomyces lancefieldiae
CCGTCGACGGCGGATCCGCCCCACACACGTCACACCCGCCTCAACTTCGTCAAAAAGTCCGCTCCTCTGCCTCGAGCGGCCTGTAGGGCGAGAGGGCCACACCGGCCCCTAGAACGGAGGCATGGGCGATGGAAGAGCACAGCGCCCGCGCGGTGGCCGTCGAGAAGATCGTGGTGGGGCTGGCACAGCGGCCTGGGACCGAGCCGCCCTGCGCGGACGGAGCCGACGTGCAGCGCCGCGGTGAGGTGCTGTGCGCCGCGGTGGTCGACGGGGCCGGCCATCATCCGGAGGTGGTCCGGTATGCGGCGATCACCCCGGCGGTCATCACCCACATCGGGATCGCGGTGGGCGGCCTGGCCGGCCTGATGACGGCCGGGCAGATGGCCGCGGCCTACGACCGGCCCCCGCACGCGTCCGCGGTCTTCGCCTGCGCGCAGCCGGGACAGCCGACCAGCGTCCACTGGATCGGGGACTGCAGGGCCTACGGGTGGGACGGGATCATGCTCAGGCAGTGGTCGACCGACCAGACGATGGGGAACTGGCTCCGGTGGAACGGGGGCGCCGCCGTGGAACTCGACGCCGTCAAGCATGACAACTGGTCGAGGCTCGGGCTGGCCCAGGCCGGAGCAGCAACGTGCCGGCAGGTTCAGGTCCGCTCGGAAGTCTCGTTGGTGCTGCTGATGTCCGACGGGGTCTCCGACCAGGTGCCCGCGGAAATGCTAGCCCGGCTGTGCCGCGAGCACGCGGACGACCCGCAGTTGCTCGCGGCGGCCTTGGTCACGGCTGCCGTGGAAGACGAGAGCGGATACCGCGACGACGCCACCGTGATCGCCCTGCTCCGGGCAGAGGGGTGAGCACCCGCTCTGACCTGGGCGGGGACGGCTTGTAACGTTGACGGTATGTGTGTGGATATTCGTACTGTCCTGCGTAAACAGGAGGAGGAGCTGCGGCGCTTTCGCCGGGGCCTTTTCTCCACGGACCCGGCCGACAGCGGCCTGGCCGCCGTAGTGCCCGCAACCGTGCTGGAGCAGATGCGGGCGGAGGGAAAGACGGTGCCGCACAGTTTCGGACCGGTGCGTTCAGTGACTGACCGGCATGCCGTCCTGACCATCGTCGGGGACATCACGGAGCAGGCCGTACTCCTGGAGCGGCCTGGCCGGGAGGGGAGTGTGCTGACGCTGTCGGTCGCAGCGAAGCACAAGCAGCTCGGCACGCGCCAAGCCGTTGACCCGGCGGAGGCGCGGGCCTGGGTGGAAGCGATCGTGGGCCCGAGCTGGCTGCCGCATGTCTACTCTGCCGGCAGCTTGAGCACCGTGGGCGGGACCTCAGCTCCGAGGCAGCTGACGACGGCGTACTTCTACCTGTTCCTGGGCACGGACGGTGTCCCGCACGCCGAGCCGGAACATGAGCTTGGCGTGACGCTGTCCCTGCTCACCGGCCTTGGCTGATGCGCCACTAAGCGGCCGCCTGCCCGATTAAGTCCGACACGCTTACGTGATCGCCGGGATATTCAAGGCTCATGGGGAATTACCCGCTGCCGCCTTATGCCTGGTTGCCCAGTACAGCGTCGTGGGGTTGGCGCTCGTCGTGGTTATCCGGGTGGTCAGGGTGGTCCCGCCACGGTTCGGCCAAATTCATGAGTTCCTGGAGAAGACTTTCGGCTGTAGCGAGGTCGTTGCCGTTTATGGCCTCGGCGAAGGTCTTTTCCAGATCATGGGCGGCGGTCCAATCGGCTTCGTACTCCTCGCGCCCGGCGGGGTACTGCTCACCACGACGTTCCTCGAGCCGGTCGACCACGAACTGATAGGTACGTACGCCGGTCTGCAGGTCAACGGGCATCGGTAGACATCCTTCGGTGGTCGTGGTCGGTCTGTACCTGGGGGTCGCGCGGCACGGGCACGTCGAGCTGCACGATATGCCTCTCTGAGGGATCACCACTGACCTGTATTGCGCAATTGGATTTACTGCCGTAATATCGAGGGTGAGCCTCGGGTGAGACAGAGCCGCCGAGGGCCCGCCGCGGCCCACTGGCGCCTGCCCCGCAGCTCCCACCACTTGCCCCGGCGGCCGCTCTGCCGAGCCGCAGGCCGCCCCACAGGAGCCCTCGTGACCAAGACGACGCCCTTCGCCCCGATCCCCGCCGCACCTCCCACCGCTACCGGGCTCGCCCACCACGCCGAGCGAATGCGTGCACGGCTTGCCGACTTCTGGGGCAAGCCCGTCCGCGGCGTGCCGCTCGGCATGGACCTTTTCCAGGCCATGTACATCACCATGACCGGCGAGGACCCGACCGACGACACCCTCAGCGCCTATCTCGCCCAGTGCGCCAACTTCGCCGCCGCCTACCGCACCAGCGACGTATGGGTCGCCCCTCACAGCATGGCCGCGCGCATCGCCGAGCACCCCTTCGTGAACAGCGACAGCGTCGTCGCCGGGAACCTCGAAGACGCCGCCCCCGCCCGCGACGGGCTCGTCTACTTCCCCACCCCGATCAGCCTCGACGACCTCCACCCGCTCTACGGCACGGCCTGGCACATGGAAGGCACCGGCGATGAGCTCGTCCTCGACGTCGAGACCATCACCGCCACCCGCCTGATCCCCACCCGCCTTCCCCCCCGGCTCGCCGCCTCCGCCGAGCTGCCCCGTGGCCCCTACTGCCCCAACCGCGTGATCACCCTCCACGAGGGGATGCTCGGCGGCTACAGCAACTACCGCCTCTTCGGAGCGCCGGACCCGGCCAGCAGTCTCGCGATCCTCCTCGCCTTCTGGGATCTGCGCCGTACCGCCGACGCGCCGGACGCCCTCACCACCCCGGACGAGGACGTCGTGAGCGTCCCCCAGAACGACAGCACCGGCGCCAAGCCAACCGGCCGCAGCCGCAAGAACAAGCGCAGCAACCGGACCGTCCGCAAGCGCCGCATCCGCATCATCCGCGAACCCGTCCATGCACAGGCTCCCAGCGACCCGGCCCGAGCGGCCACCGACGACTCCGGCCCCAAGTGGAAGGACGACACGCTCCGCTGGGAAGTCAGCGCGAGGTACCAGAACCGCTGCCCCAACCCCCGCCAGCACCGCGCCATCATCGAGGCCGGCGGCGAGTGCAAGCCCATCCGCGTCCCCGTCCAGGCGCACGTCAACGGCCCCAGGGGCCGCGACGTCGACCCCCGCCGAACGGTGCGAATCGTCCCCCACCGCTCCGGCACTCGCTCGTAACAGCCGCCCCGGCCCGCCGCCGACGCGCGGCGGGCCGGGGCCGCCATCCCACAGCAGCACCACTCCCGACCGATATTGCTTAAATGGATTTACTCATGTAGGGTTGAGGTATTGACGGTGACCTTGATCCACGGAGGCATGATGCTCGTCCAGCAGTACGTATTCCTGGACGTCGACGCAGTACAGGCCCTGACACCCGCTCAGGTAGAGACCTACCTCGCGAGCAAGGGCTGGACGAAGGCGGAGACGGAGCCGCCCGGCGGACAGATATGGACACGTCCCGACCACGAGCCCCTCCCTCCGCATCTCACGGCCCTCCCGGAGTACAAGCCCCACCTCGTGTGGCGGGGGTACGTGAAGTCCCTCACCAGCACCCGCTTCCGCGACTACGCCGCCCGCATCTGCGAACTGCTCCTGGCACTGGCCTTGTTCGAGCACCGGCTCGTCGCGGATGTGCTCGCCGATGTCCGCACCCTTCCCGCTACCGAAAAGCCCTGACTCCAGGAGGAGCTTCCCCATGACTCCCGACGAACTGACCGTGACCGGCTCGTGCTGGTCCTGTGCCGCCCTCACGACCATGTGTGCCCGGTGCGCCACCGTAGTGGAGATCGAGCCCGCAACCGGGCAGCCGACTCTGGGCCGCACGTCGACCTCGGTCCAGATGCTTGTCTGCTCAGACTGTGTGACCGCCGCCAACAACCGCGCCCGAGAGCACGGGGGCCCGACCGTCGCGACCGAGCCCGAGCGCCACGCCAGCCACCGACAACACCTCTACATCTGACGACCCGTCTCCGGGGAGCGGAACTCCCCGGAGACGGGGCCTGAAGCGCGCCGTCGGCCGCAGAGCACGCTCACCCGGCGAGGCCTGGCGCCGGCACGGCCGATCGTGGAGACGCCCGAGGAAACGGCGCGGCGTCAAGCGGCGAGGCGGGAGGCGATGCGCCGCCTCCGACCCTGGCGTATTCATCGGAAGCGCCGGGGGAGCTGGAACATCATGCCGGCTCGGGAACCCGGTGCCGCAGGAAGACGCTGGACTGCAGGCTCACCAGGGCCGGGCGCGCCAGGACGTTCTCCAGCTCTCCGCTCCGGCCGGCCAGTACCCACGCGAACTTCCCGGGCACCAGGTGCGCCCACATGCCGTACAGCATCTCCAACGCGACGGTGCGCAGTTCGTGGGCGCCGAGCACCACGACCAGGCGCGGGGTGCGAGTGAGTTCAGCACGCGACTTCCGGCGCCTCATCGGACAGCTGTACCACCGCCCAGGTGACGGCCCCGGTGTACTGGAGTGCGTCCGGCCCTTCCACGCACATGATCGCCCTCATGGTGACGATCTCCTCCAGGTCTTCGTGCAGCTCCGTATCGAGCACCGCGGGCCTCCCCTGCATGACGTCGCTTCAC
>NZ_JAVRFH010000139.1:0-4598 GCF_031845825.1 Streptomyces lancefieldiae
GATGGGCGGCGGTCTCCAGCGCCCACGCGCGAAACCCCGAGACGGGCGGCGGCTTCTTGCTGAAGAGGGCGAGCAGCCGGTCGAGGCGCTGCCGGGCCCGCTTCACCTCGCACACCTCCCGGGCGGGCACGCGGTGCGGAGGCCCGGCCGGGTGCCGGGCCAGGGTCCGGTGCAGGCGGCCTACCGTCTCGCCCACAGCGGCCCACCGGTCTCCGGACAGGCCGCCCTCCGCTGTCTCCGCGTTCTCGACGAACGCCGCGACCGACACCGCCATCCCGCCGGTGGCCGCGATGAGGTCACCGTCCAGGGTCTGCCGCACCACCGGCACCGGGATCCGGCCGAGCCGCGCGAACTGGCCGAGCTCCAGCGCCTGGCGCTCCGCGTCCAGATTCGTGCCCGCCGGGTAGGCCTTCACGACCCACCGGCCTCCGTCGCGGTCCCGGGCCACGTAGTTGCGGGTCGCGGTCCCCGCAGGACCCTCGTCGACCGCGGTCGGGATGATCCGGTAGAACAGCGGCAGGATCCCCGCTACGACCATCACGTCCGACTCGGCGCCGCTCATCGCTGCACCCCCGACCGGCCGTCCGCCTCGGCCAGCAGCCGGCGCAAGGCTCGGGCATCGGCCTGCAGCTGCTCCTCGTCCTGCCGCCCGAGATCGAGCGCGTCGAAGGGCAGCGGCCCCCCTGGAGCCGGGTCCGTGCCGACGTCGCGGCGGGGAACGCAGTGCCAGTGGGCGTGCGGGATCTGGTTCCCCAGGAGCAGGTAGTTCATCTTCAGTGGCTCGTAGAGCGCCTCCAGGGCCCGGCCCAGGGCGAGGACGTCGCGCCAGAACGCGGCCGCCTCCTCCTCGTCCAGCTCGGTGGGCTCGGCGACGTGACGGCCGGTGTAAATCACGACGGCGTACCCGCGGACCTGGCCGCTGCGCCACAGGTAGGCGTTGCTGACCTCTCCGCGCCGGAGAAGGAGGCCCCAGCCGATGTCGTCGGCGGTGAAGTCGTTCGCGCACATGGGGCAGTTGGTGCCCCGGCGGTGACTGGTGAAGTTTTCCGGCCAGGCGCCGGACGGCGCGGGATGAGGCTGCGCGTGGTCGGCCATCACGCTGCCTCCCCTGCCTCGGCGCGGTAGCCGTCGGCCTGGAGGGTGAACATGGCGGCGTACTCGCCGCCGAAGTCCATCAGCTCCTGGTGGGTGCCGCTCTCGGTGATGCGGCCGCCCTCGAAGACGAAGATGCGGTCGCAGGCGACGACGCTGGCCAGGCGGTGGGAGATCAGCACCGTGATCTGGTCGGGGCGCGGGTTGTCCCGCAGGACCGCCTCGTACACGGCGTGCTCGGCGCGGGGGTCCATGCTGGCGGTGGGTTCGTCCAGCAGCAGGACGGGAGCGTTCTTGTACAGGCCGCGGGCGACGGCGACCTTCGCCCACTGGCCGGCGGACAGTTCCTGGCCGCCGCGGAACCGCTTGGACAGCAGCGCCTCCCACCGTCCGGGTAGTGCGGCGATGACCTGCTCAGCGCCGGAGGCCCGCGCGGCGTCCAGGGCCCGCTGCGGGTCGGCCTGGGTGAGGGTGCCCCGGGAGACCGTCAGGTTGGCCAGCGCGCTGAACGGGAACCGGACCGGGTCCTGGAGCACGCAGCCCACACGGGCCTGCAGCGATTCGGCGTCCATGTCGAGCACGTTCACGCCGTCCCAGCGGACCGTGCCCCCGTCCTGGGGCTCGTACAGTCCTGCGAGGAGCCGGGCGCAGGTGGACTTGCCAGAGCCGTTGGCGCCGACGAACGCCACCGTCTGACCGGCGTGCAGGGTCATGGAGATGCCGTTGAGCGCCGGAGTGGGCTTGCCCGGGTAGGTGAAGGACACGTCTTCCAGGGTGATGGTCTTCACCGTCTCGGGGGCGGGCAGCCCGCTGCGGCGCGGCTGGAGGGTGCGGCAGCGTTCCTGGAAGGCCAGCAGGTCGTCCACCCACATGGCGTGCTCGTAGACCAGGTGGGAGACGTCGATGAGCCGGGTCAGCGAGGTCTGGGCGGCCTGGATGGCGAGGACCGCGCCCGCGCCGGCGGCAAGCGGCAGCCAGCCCGCGATCAGCATGGCGCCGAGCGCCGTGTAGGTGACGCCGGTGCCGATCCCGCCGACGGCCCGGCCTGCCAGGGCCAGCCCGGCCGAGCTCACGCCCAGGCGGGTGTCTTCCTCGGCGATCCGTGTCGTCAGCCGGCGATGCTCCTCCAGCAGCGCGCCCTGGGCGGTATCGGAGCGGAGCTCGGCGGCGGCGTCCCTCTCCAGCAGCAGCCAGGAGAAGACCCGAACCCGGCGCTGCAGGGTGTTCCACCGCTTGAAGCTGTGGAAGCGGGCCCGGGCGGCGCGTACGGCGGCCGCGCCGACCGGCAGCACGGACAGCAGGAGCAGCGGCAGCAGGGCCGGGTGGAGGACGCCCAGGACGCCGGCGGTTCCGACGAGCCCGAGCAGTGCGGCGGCCAGGGAGACGACCTGGCCGACGATCTGCCGGGCGTAGAACAGGCCGCGGTCGTTGGCCCGGTAGGCCTCGTCGTGCCAGTCCGCGTCGTCGACGACCTCGAGCCGCACATGGGCGGTCAGGGTGAGGAACTCGCACTCCAGCGCGGTGCGGATCTTCGGTGTCACCCTGGCCTGCGCGACGGCGACGCCCGCCTCAAGGAGCGCCCGGGCGGCCAGGAAGCCGACCACGACGAGGAGCTGGGGGATGGCTGCCCGTACCCGGTCCGGGGTGGGCCCCTCGGCGAACAGCTCCCGCAGTACCGCTACCGAGGCCATGAGTCCGAACGCCGTCATCGCGGCCGACGCCAGCTGCAGGATCACGACTGCGAGGGTCGCGGTCCGGTCCGCCGTCCAGGCAAGCCGGCCGATCCGGCGCACGATCCGCGGCAGCCGCGCGAGGATCTGCCCGACCGTGGCCTTGGATGCGGCGCCGTCGTACTTCGACCAGTACGCCTCCTCCAGGCCGTCGGCGATGTCGCCGTCCTGCGGCCCGGCCGGCACGGCGGCGGGCGGCAGTGGAAGTTCCGCCCCGCGCGGACCGGGCACCGCACCCTGGCGGATGGTGTCTGCATCACTGCCGTCGCTCATGCCCCCCACCTCGTATCCGGTCGTGCGGCGCTGCGACGGGCGTCAACCCGGCGCCGCCGACGCGTCAGATGCGGGACGGCCAGCTGGAGATGTTCGAATGCGGCGGGAGGATTCACGAGGGCGGGCACAGGATTCACGGGGTCCTCCAGATGGGCGCATGAGGGGTACTGGTGCTCTAACAACGGCTCCCGGATGGACCCGTAACGGGCAGACCCGGGGCAGATAGTGAGCAAAGGTTCTATTGAGGGGTGGTTGTCGCTCCAGTGCGGCTCGACGGGCGCGGGAAGCCACTCGAACGCTTCGTGTCACCCGTTCGTGGACTTGTCCGGGGAGTCGTGAGGGCATGGCTGGGGTGGCAGTGGCGCCGGGCGCATGCTGCCTGTGGCCGGTGCGGGTGGAGTCAGGGCGTGGGACGCTCCAAGGCCTCGTTCCAGGCGTCGATGCCGTCCGGGTCGAGGAGCGGAGCGACGGGGGCGTTGAGGTACTCGTGCTCGACGAAGTACAGGCCTGCGGTTCCGGCGCGGCCGGGGAAGAGCTGGTTCAGGCGTCGGGTGACGGCTTCCGGTGCTGCGTCGTCGGCGTCGAGGATCCGGCGGGCGAGGATCTTGCGGTTCCAGACGTCGATGCCGAAGGCGGCCGGGTCCCGGGAGGCGTGCGAGGCGATCACCGCGGCGGTGTAGGGGCCCACGCCCTTGATTTGCTGTACGGCCTCGCCAAGGTCGTCGGCTGCTTGGAGGTCTTCGGTGGTGTGCTCGCGGAAGAACGCGGCGTAGTGGGGCAGGCTCTTGGCGCGGAAGCCGAGCCGGTCCTGTTCCTTGAGCGTCTCCGGGGTGACCTGGGCGATCTCGGTGGGGGTGAACCAGGCGCGCAGGGTGATGCCGTCGAAGTGGACGAGGCGGCCGTGGTGGACGAGGAGGTTGCGGGTCATCTGGGTGGTGCGGTGGATGGTGACGTTCTGCAGCAGCAGCGCGATCACGGCGATCTCGAAGTGGTCCTCGGGGCAGGACTGCCGCATGCCGGACAGAGCACGCAGGACATCGCGCATCTGCGGCACGCCCGCGGCGAGTTCCGTGAACTCGGCGAGGTTCTCGTCCAGGCCGTAGGAGGCGATGAGCCGGCGGATGAGGTGGTCGCGGTGGGCGGGCTTGTAGTCGCCGTCGGTGTAGACGTCTGCGATCACGGTGCGGTCCTCGGCGAGCAGCCGTACGCCGACCACGAGGTCGTCGACGCGAAAGGTGCGCCAGCTGCGGGTTTCGGTGTGGGCTTCGAGGCCGGTGAGGTAGTGGGAGGGTTTCCAGAAGGTGTGCAGGGCGTTGAACGGGCCGTCGCCGGTGACGGGCAGTTCGAGGGTGTCGGTGTGGTCGAGGTGGGTGGGGCGCACGTCATGCTCCTGGGTGGCGGCCGTGGGTGGTTCGCAGGCGGGAGTCGTCGTGGGGGAGGCCGTCCGGCGGGGAGGGGCCGGTGGGGACAGTGGTGTCGTAGACGGCGAGGGTGCTGCGTAAC
>NZ_JAVRFH010000013.1:0-192998 GCF_031845825.1 Streptomyces lancefieldiae
CGGGCATTACGGTGGGACACGAAGACCTCCGTGCGGTGCAGTCCTAGACAGCTCCACCACACCGGAGGTCTTCGCCATGATCAAGCACCGGCGAGTGTCAACAACGCTCGTGATCAATACACCTAGGCACCACTCGAGAGTAGGTCCAGACCGGCCACCGCGTCCGGGTTTTCCCCACTTCCACCCCGCGCGGGGGAGGAACGGGGCCGCCGGGGTGACTCGGTCCGCGAAAACCCGTTCATGACCACCCCGGACGAGCTGGTAGTGTTCTACCCGTCGCCGCGAGCAACACCGACCGCGACCGACACGCCCCCGTAGCTCAGGGGATAGAGCAACGGCCTCCGGAGCCGTGTGCGCAGGTTCGAATCCTGCCGGGGGCACACTGTGCAAGTGTGCCAAGACCTCACCAGCAGCAGCGATGCTGAGGGTGGGGTCTTTTGTCGTGCGTCATCCAGGAGAAGTCGAAGTCGTCGAGGTGGCGCGGTCGCCGCGGCGCCTGTCCGGGTGGGCTGGGGTCACAGCGCGAAGGAAGCGGCGACGGGCAGGTGGTCGCTGCCGGTGGCCGGGAGGGTCCATGAGCGGGTCGCGGGGAGGTGTCGGGACAGGATGTGGTCGATGCGGACGGCGGGGAACGCGGCCGGCCAACTGAAGCCGAAGCCGTCGCCCGCCGCGTCCTGTGCGGAGCGGAGTCCGGAGGTGACGGACGTCAACGCCCTGTCGTCGACACTGCCGTTGAGGTCACCGACGAGGACGGTCCGGGCCAGGGGCTCGGTGCGCAGAGCGTGGGCCAGGCGGTCGGCGGCCTCGTTTCGGCGTTCGGTGGTGAAGCCCCGGCTCGGGTGCACCCTCACCGAGGCGAGGTGCGCCACGTACACCGCGACCGGGCCCTTTGGGGTGTGCAGCGTGGTGCGCAGTGCGCGGGGCCACGGCATGATCGGCACGGCCCGGGTGTCGCTGATCGGGACCTTGCTCCACACGCCGACCGTGCCCATGACCGCGTGGTGCGGGTAGGCGGCGGCGAGGGCGCGCTCGTAGTGGGGTGTCGCGGGCGGTGACAGTTCTTCCAGCGCGATCACGTCGGCTCCGGCCTCGGCGAGGCGGCGGGCGGTGCCCGCCGGGTCGGGGTTCGCGCTGTCGACGTTGTGCGAGACCAGGGTCAGATCGCCCCCTCCGCGTTGCTTGTCGAGGAGTGCGTGGCCGTGCAGGGACAGCCAGACCAGGGCGGGCAGGGTCACGGCCGTCACGGCGGCGGCGGAGCGTCGGGCCAGCGCGAACAGCAGCAGGACGGGCACGGCCACCCCGGTCCAGGGCAGCAGGGTCTGGGCCAGGCTGCCGAGGTTGCCGAACCGGTTGGGCAGGTGAGGAAGTAGGAGCATCCCCAGGGCCACGGCGACGGCGAGGGCGGCGACGACACGGCCCCGCCGCCAGGACAGTGGCAGCCACCGGCGCAGCACGACCCGCAGGGGGCCGGGGCGGGGAGGCGGGTCCGTCGGCGCCGACCTCCGCGGGAGGGTCCGGATCATCGCCCGGCCGCCTCGGCCGTCCGGGCTTCCAGGGCGCGCGGCAGCTTCTCGCGCAGCGCGGAGATCAGTGCGGCACTGGCGTCGCGCGCCGCCGGGCCCGCCTCCGGCGGACCGGTGCCGGCACGCTGATGGAGCACGGCCCCGAGGACCAGCCGCTTCGCGCCGTGCACCGTCACGGTCGTCGCCCAGACGAGGTTGCCGCCCGCCGCTGTGGTGGTGCCCGTCTTCACGCCGATGACGCCGTCGCGGCCGAGCAGGGTGTTGGTGTTGGCGATGGTCCCGCTGCCGGGGACGGTCGCACGCCGCTCGGCGACGATCGAGCGGAACGCCTCGTCCTTCATCGCCTCCCCGGCGAGTGTCAGCTGGTCCCGGGCGGTGCTCCTGGTGGTGGCCTCGACACCGCTCGCGCCGGTGTACGTGGTGTCGTCCATACCGAGTTCCCGCGCGGCGCGGTTCATCTTCGCCACGAACGCCTCCTGGCTGCCCGCGTCCCAGCGGGCCAGGAAGCGGGCGATGTTGTTGGCCGAGGGCAGCAGCATCAGTTCCAGCAACTGCCGCTGGGAGAGCTTCTGTCCCTGCCACACGTACGCGGTCGTCTCCGAGCCGGACCCCGACTCGGCGGCGGCGGTGGCGTCGATCTCGATGGTGGGCCCGGGCTCCGTAGCGCTCAGCGGATGCTCCTGGAGCAGGACGTACGCGGTCATCACCTTGGTGAGACTGGCGATCGGCACGGGTTCGTGGCCGCCGTGGGCGCCGAGGCTGCCCAGGCCCTCGACCCACACCGCCGACTGGCCTTCTTCGGGCCAGGGCAGGGACAGTGCGGTCGGCGCGGGGCCGGTGGGGCGGGTGCCGGCCGCCTCGTGGCGGTCCGCGCCGTCGCCGAACGCCCCGCAGGAGGCGATCACCAGCAGCAGCGCGGCCCCCACGGTCACCCCCTGCAGCACACGGTTGCGCGCCGCCGCCCCGCCGCGGCCGGCCGGTGCCCGGGGGCTCGCGCCGGGTTCGGTCCGGTCGGTCCGGTCGGTTCGGTCGGTTCGGTCGGTTCGGTCGGTCCGGCGACGGCCGTCGAGGCCGGGTACGTGGTCGCGCCACGCCATGCGGGCACCTCCGGGAGAAAGCGGACGATCATGTCCGTGCCATCGTCCGGTCGGGAGGTGTCGGGACCGCCGCCGTCACGCATCCACTGCCGCGTGATCCTGTATGCCTTGCGGCGCGGCCGCGTATCAGCCGTGTATCGACTCAGCCCTCTGACGGCGGTTCGTCCTGCGCGGGCAGGCGCAGGGTGGCGACGGCTCCGCCGCCCGGGCGGTTCGCCAGGATCAGCTCCGCGCCGGTCACCTGGGCCTGCCCGGTCGCGATGGTGAGCCCGAGCCCGTGTCCGCGCCCGCGCTCCGTCGCCGCCGTGCGGAACCGCTGGGGGCCGTCGGCCAGCAGCTCCTCGGGAAAGCCCGGCCCGTGGTCCCGTACGACGACGGTCAGGCCGTCGACGGTGACCTCGACCGGGGGGCTCCCGTGCCGGTACGCGTTGACCACCAGGTTGGCCAGGATCCGGTCCAGCCGCCGCGGGTCCGTCACGGCGACCACCGGCGCGCCGGTCACCGACACACGCGCCTCGAGCCCCGTGCGCCGCACGGCGTCCTCGACGAACGGCGCCAGCGGCACCGGGGCCCGTCGGGCCTCTTCGGTGCCGGCGTCGAGACGGGAGATCTCCAGCAGCTCCTCCACCAGCGTCCGCAGAGCCCGCACCCGGTCCGTCACGAGGTCGGCGGCCTCGCCGGGCGGCAGCAGCTCGGCCGAGGTCACCAGGCCCGTCAGGGGTGTACGCAGCTCGTGGGCCACGTCCGCGGTGAACCGCTGCTCGGTCTGAAGCCGCCGCTGCAGCGCGGCGGCCATGGTGTCCACCGTGGTGGCGATCTCGGCGATCTCGTCCGAGCCCCGGCCGCCGGAGCCGACGCGGGCGTCGAGGTCGCCGTCGGCCACCCGCCGCGCGGTACGGGTCACCCGGCGCAGACGCCGGTTGGAGCTCTCCGTGGCGAGCACGGACAGCGGCACGACGACGACGAGGGCGGTCAGGCCGGCCTCCACCATGTCACGGTCCAGCGCGCCCAGTCGGCGCACGTCGCTGCCCATCTCCACCTGTACCGCCAGCACCTGACCGTCCACGGCCGTCGCGGCGTGCATCCATTCCTGGCCGGGACGGTGGTCGTCGTACCAGATGGCCCGGTCCCCGGCGCGCAGCTGCTGCCGCGCCTCCTCGGGTACCTCGGCCGGCGGGATGATGTCGTAGGTGTCCGGGCCCGGCACTTCCCCGCGGGCCATGCCGGTGAGAGCCTCGTCGAGTGCCTGCTCGGCCCGCCCCTTGCCCAGGCCCAGCGAATGCTCCCAGGTGGCGCGGTGGACCAGGACCCCGACGGCCACCGCGACCGTGCAGCAGGCCACCGTCACCAGAGCGGCGACCTTCCACCGAAGGGACCGCAGCGGTGCGCGGACGCGCGCGCGGGCCACGTCGGGGGCCATGTCAGCGCCGCAGCTTGTAGCCGAAGCCGCGGACCGTCTCGATCCGCCCGGCGCCGATCTTCTTGCGCAGCCGCTGCACACACAGGTCGACCACGCGGGAGTCGCCGTCCCACCCGTAGTCCCAGACGTCCCGCAGCAGGCGCTGCCGGTCGAGCACGGTGCCCGGGCGTTCGGCGAAGGCGAGCAGCAGCCGCAGTTCGGTCGGGGTGAGGGCGACGGGTTCGCCGCCCCGGCGCACCTCCAGGGCCTGCGTGTCGAGTGTGACATCGCCGAAGGACAGCACGGCCGTGCCGTCCGCCGGCCCGGTGCGCGCGTACGGGGTCGGGGGGGCTCCGGCATCCGCTGCGGGGGAGTACGCGGCCCGGCGCAGCAGGGTCCGGATCCTCGCCACCAGGACGGCGGTGTCCACGGGCTTGACGACGTAGTCGTCCGCGCCTGCTTCCAGACCCGACACCACGGCGGGGGAGTCACCACGGGCGGACATCATCAGGATCGGCACCTGGCTCTCCTCGCGGATCCGGCGGCACAGGCCGATGCCGTCCAGATGCGGCAGCATCACGTCGAGGATCAGCAGGTCGAGCCGCTCCCGCTGGAACACCTCCAGGCCGGTGAGCCCGTCCCCGGCGACGGACACGGTGTAGCCGTAGCGCTCCAGTGCCAGCTGGAGCGACCTCCGGATCGCCGGGTCGTCCTCGACCAGCAAAAGCGCAACCACAAATGAGCCTTTCACCACACCACAGCGACACTTCCGGGCAAGATTCGGCACTGAACAGAGCGAAATCGTAGCTCGCCGATCAATGCCGGGAAGTGGTCACGTGAGGGGGCGGCTGGTGCGGGGTGGGGCAGCCGCCCCGGCACGGTATGACGGCACCTCTCCTGCATCTCCTCCCACGGTGCGCACCGACTTGTGATCGGCATCGCTCGGGAGCGGCCCGAGAATGACACCGCTTCGTCGGTTGCCTCGGGGCCGGCCGGGCATTCCCCTCCGGCCGGCCCCCGGGATCCCCCGGTCGCGTCACTCGGCCAGGGACAGGACCGTCCTCACCACCTGGCGCAGCACCGACTCCGGGTCCGGGGCGGAGCCCGGTGAACGCCAGGCGACGAAGCCGTCGGGGCGGATCAGGACCGCGCCGTCCCGCGCCACTCCGTGGGCCTTCGCCCAGTCGGTGGCGTCGTCCTCGGGGGTCAGGTCGGCCTGCGGAGTTCCGCCGACGCGGTACGACTTCAGGGGAACGCGCAGGTCGGCAGCCAGGTGCGTCGCCGCCTCGTGCCAGCCGGCGGGCTGTGCGGCGTCGCTGAGCAGGACCAGGGAGTCCTCGTAGAGGTCCAGCGTGGAGACGCGGGCGTCGGTGTCGCTACGGCGGAGCCAGAGGTGGGGGGCCCTGCTGCCGGGGGCGCCGGTGAGGTCGAGGCTCTCCGGGACCACGGGCGTTCCCGGGTCGGCGCCGACTACCGCGCCCTGGGGGTAGCGGTAGCCGAGGGCGACGTTGAGGATGCCGCGCTGCGGGCCGCCGCCGGGGCCGCCCGAAGGGGCACCACCCGGACGACCGCCGGGACCGCCCGTAGTGCCACCACCCGGACCACCCGAGGGAGCACCCCCCGGACCACCCGCAGGGACACCCATGGGAGCACCCGCAAGACCGCCACCAGGAGCACCGCCAGGACCACCCGCGGGAGCACCGACACGGCCACCGTCAGAACCGCCCGCAAAGCCGCCACCAGGACCGCCCGTAGGGCCACCCCCGGGACCACCGTTCGGTGCGTCGACCGGGCCGGCGCCGCCCGTCATCGGCGGCGGGGCGAAGCCCGGGTGGCTGTGCTCCACCGAGCGGGCCGCGGCTCGGGCGCTGGTGGCCTCCGCGACCGGGCGGCGTTCGGCGTCGTAGGTGTCCAGGAGGCCGTCGCCCGCCCAGCCCTCCAGAACCGCGGCCAGCTTCCAGGCGAGGTTGTGGGCGTCCTGGATACCGGTGTTGGAGCCGAAGGCACCGGTGGGGGACATCTCGTGGGCCGAGTCGCCGGCGAGCAGGACGCGGCCGGAGCGGTAGCTGCGGGCGACGCGCTGGGCGGCGTGCCAGGGGGCCTTGCCGGTGATCTCCATGTCGAGGTCCGGGTCGCCGATGGCGCGGCGGATGTGGGCGGCGCAGCGCTCGTCGGTGAAGTCCTCGACAGTTTCGCCCCGTTCGGGGTGCCAGGGGGCGTGGAAGACCCAGTTCTCGCGGTTGTCCACGGGGAGCAGGGCGCCGTCGGCGTCCTCACTGGTCAGGTAGCAGACGATGAAGCGGCGGTCGCCCACGACGTCGGCGAGGCGGCGGGAGCGGAAGGTGATGCTGATGTTGTGGAAGAGGTCGCCGGGGCCGCTCTGCCCGATGCCGAGCTGCTCGCGGACGGGGCTGCGGGGGCCGTCGGCGGCCACCAGGTAGTCCGCGCGGATCGTGGTGTGCTCGCCGGTCTCCCGGCTCTTCGCGATCGCGGTGACGCCCTCCGCGTCGGTCTCGAACGAGAGCAGCTCCGTGCCGAAGCGCAGGTCGCCGCCGAGGTCGGTGGCGTGGGCCAGGAGTTCCGGCTCCAGGTCGTTCTGGCTGCACAGGCACCATGAGCTGGGGCTGAAGCGGGCCAGTCCGTTGCCCGGGTCGATCTGCCGGAACAGCCACTCCCCCGCGTCGCCGACCAGCGTGGGCGTCTGCAGGATGCCGTGGTTGCCGGCCAGCGTGGCGGCGGCCCTGCGGATGTCCGGCTCGGTGCCGGCCACCCGGAAGATCTCCATCGTGCGGACGTTGTTGCCGCGACCGCGCGGGTGGATGGAGGTGCCGGCATGGCGCTCCACCAGGGTGTGCCGGACGCCCAGCCGGCCCAGGAACACCGAGGTCGACAGTCCGACCAGGGAACCTCCGACGATCAGTACCGGAACGCGGTGGACCGCCGGTTCCGATCGATCGGCTCTTGCGTTCATCGCTCGTCCTCCATTGTTTCGTCCTGTGCTGTTCGGTTCTGCGCTGTTCGGTACTGCAGCTGTTCAGTTCCGCGGCTGTTCAGTTCCGCTGCTGTTCAGTTCCGCGGCTGTTCAGTTCCGCGGCTGTTCAGTTCCGCGGCTGTTCGGACCTACGGCCCTCTCGCCCTACGGCCCTCTCGTCCTACCGCTGTTCGCCGTCGCGGCCGTCTCGTCCCCGGACCGTTCCGCCGTCGCGGCGTCTCGTCCCACGACTGGTTCGCCGTGCGGCCGTCCCGTCCCGCGGCCCGCGTGACAGATGTGCGCCGGGGCTTTCATGCATGCCCCATGCGTCCCGATGAGGCCCGCGGCGGCGCAGGCTTCACCCGCTTAACCCGCCTGGTTCGCGGTCCCCGCGGGCACGGCCCACGATCGTGCTTACGCGACCGCCGCAACCCGCCGACCACGGCGCGCGCCGCGGCGATCGCTGCCCAGTCCGCGAGGAAGTTCCCCGAGAAGAGGTGGGCCGGATGACGGTCTCTCCCGTCGTAGCGACGGATACCGTGTCGGCGGATGCCCTGTCCACGGACGCCATGACGGCGTCGGCCGCGGTGGCGGCGGGCGCGGGTGGCGTCTCGATATCCGCGTTCGACGGATCTCGCGTGCGGGTCGTCCTGATGCTCGACATCCATGACGGAATGCAGCAGGAGTTCCTGGACGCCTACGAGCGCATCCGCGACCGGGTCGCCGCCGTGCCGGGACACGTCAGCGACCAACTGTGCCAGTCCCTGGAGAACCCGACCCAGTGGCTCCTCACCAGCGAGTGGGAGAGCGCGGCACCCTTCCTGGCCTGGGTGAACAGCGACGAGCACCTGGACACCGTCGAGCCGTTGCAGGACTGCGTCCGCGACACCCGCTCCCTGCGCTACAGCGTCCTGCGGGAGACGACCGGGGAACAGGCCCCGGCCGACCGGCTGTTGCGGTCCGCTCCCCGGATCGGGAGCAACGTCGTCCGGCACGCCCTGACCTTCACCGTGCGGCCCGGGAGCGAGGACAAGGTCGCCCGGCTGCTGTCCGAGTACGAGTCGCCCGAGGCCCACGTCGACGACTCCACCCGGCTGCTGCGCACCTCGCTCTTCCTGCACGGCAACCGGGTCGTACGGGCCGTGGAGGTACGGGGCGACCTGCAGGCCGCGCTGCGTCACGTAGCCCGGCAGCCCGGGGTGCGGGCCGTCGAGGAGGCGCTCAACCCGTATCTGGAGCAGGACCGGGACCTTCGGGATCCCCGGTCGGCCCGGCGGTTCTTCACCCGGGCCGCCATGCCGGCCGTCCACCACGTGGGGTCCGTCGACGCCTCGGGCCCGCGCCCGCGGCGAGTCGCGCTGTTCTACCCCGTCCGGACCGGCGCCGGTCCGGAACTGGCCCGGCTGCTGGCCCGCCAGGACGCGGCCGCCGCGCACGCCCCGGACAGCCCGGTCCTCGGCGCCACCGTCTTCCACCGGGACGACCTCGTCGTACGGCTCGTGGACGTGGCGGGTGACCCGGACGACGCGCCCGCGTTCGTCCTGGGCCTGCACGGGCCGGCCGGCGCCGGTGACGCCTCCGGAGCCACCGGGACCGGCGGCGTCGCCCGGGCCGAGCGGCTGCTGGACACCGCCGCCGTCGGTGTCGACGGGCCCCTGTCGGACGCCCGGGCGCTGTCCGCGCTGCTCGCGCGGGCGCGTATGACGCCCCTGACCGACCGGCGCTCCAGCGGCTCCTGAACCGCGCGTCCCGACCGCACGGCCGGGCCTGGCCCAACGGCGCGCCCGCCGGGCCGCGTGGCCCCTCCACCTCTTCCCATCGCCTTTCGTCACCCCGGAGTGAACGACATGACAGACCAGCAGGTACGCATCGTCTCCCTCGGCGACATCGCGCCGAACCGCCGCCGCGGCGGAGACCTCCGCGCCCTCCTCACGCCCACCACAGCCGGGTCGACCAGCGGCTTCATGGGCGTGGCCATCGTGCAGCCCGGCGACCGCATCGCCGAGCACTACCACCCGTACTCCGAGGAGTTCGTGTACGTCACCGACGGCGCGCTCGAGGTGGACCTGAACGGTGCGCCGCACTCGCTCTCCGTCGGGCAGGGTCTGCTGATCCCGCAGGACATGCGCCACCGGTTCCGCAACGTGGGTGACGTCGAGGCGCGTCTCGTCTTCCACCTGGGGCCGCTGGCCCCGCGTCCGGAACTCGGCCACGTCGACACGGAGGACGCGGCGGGCAACGCCCTGCCGACCGACCGGGACCGCGCGCAGGACGGACGTCCCGCCGCCGCGGCCGAGGCGGTGTCATGACCCGGCGTCGGGTCGCCGTCACGGGCATAGGCGTCGTCGCCCCGGGCGGGATCGGCGTGCCCCAGTTCTGGAGCCTGCTGTCCGACGGCCGTACGGCGACGCGCCGCATCTCCCTCTTCGACCCGGCCGGGCTGCGTTCGCAGATCGCCGCCGAGTGCGACTTCGAACCGTCCGAGCACGGGCTGGACCTCGCCACGGTCCAGCGGTGCGACCGGTACGTGCAGTTCGCGCTCGTCGCCGCCGCCGAGGCGGTGCGGGACGCGCACCTCGACCTGGCGCGGGAGGACCCCTGGCGGGCCGGCGCCACGCTGGGCACCGCGGTCGGCGGCACGACCCGGCTGGAGCACGACTACGTCCTGGTCAGCGAGCGCGGCCAACGGTGGGACGTCGACGACCGCAGGGCCGAGCCGCACCTGGAGCGGGCGTTCACCCCGGCGACGCTGTCGTCGGCCGTGGCCGAGGAGTTCGGCGTCCACGGTCCCGTGCAGACGGTGTCCACCGGGTGCACGTCCGGTCTGGACGCGGTGGGGTACGCCTATCACGCCGTCGCCGAGGGACGCGTCGACGTGTGCCTGGCGGGCGCGGCGGACTCCCCGATCTCGCCGATCACCATGGCCTGCTTCGACGCCATCAAGGCGACCTCGCCGAACAACGACGACCCCGCCCACGCCTCCCGCCCCTTCGACGCCGAACGCAACGGTTTCGTCATGGGCGAGGGTGCCGCGGTCCTCGTCCTGGAGGACCTGGAGCACGCCCGGGCCCGTGGCGCGGACGTGTACTGCGAGATCTCCGGCTACGCGACCTTCGGCAACGCCTACCACATGACCGGGCTCACCAAGGAGGGCCTGGAGATGGCGCGGGCCATCGACACGGCGCTCGGCATGGCCCGCCTGGACGGCTCCGCCATCGACTACGTCAACGCGCACGGCTCCGGCACCGTGCAGAACGACCGGCACGAGACCGCGGCCGTCAAGCGCTCGCTGGGCGAGCACGCCTACGCGACGCCGATGAGCTCGATCAAGTCCATGGTGGGCCACTCTCTCGGCGCGATCGGCTCGATCGAACTGGCCGCGTGCGTGCTGGCGATGGCCCACCAGGTGGTGCCGCCCACGGCCAACTACACGACCCCCGACCCCGAGTGCGACCTGGACTACGTGCCGCGCGAGGCACGGGAGCGGACGCTGCGGCACGTGCTGTCGGTGGGCAGCGGCTTCGGTGGCTTCCAGTCCGCGGTCGTACTCAGCGGCTGCGAAGGAGGGCTGCGATGAGCGGACCACAACGGACCGGGCGCCGAGGCCAGGACGAGAACAGGCGCGCGGTCGTCACCGGGCTCGGCGTGGTGTCCCCGCACGGCGTCGGGGCCGAGGCGTTCTGGAAGGCGGTCGCGGACGGCACCAGCAGCCTCGGGCCCGTCACCCGGGAGGGCTGCGAGCACCTGCCGTTGCGGGTCGCGGGTGAGGTGCGCGGCTTCGACGCCACCGAGACGGTCGAGGACCGCTACCTCGTCCAGACCGACCGGTTCACCCACTTCGCGCTGACCGCCACCCATCTGGCGCTGGACGACGCCCGGTTGGGTCGCGCCGACGTCGAGTCGCCGTACTCGGTCGGGGTCGTCACCGCCGCGGGGTCGGGCGGTGGCGAGTTCGGGCAGCGCGAGCTGCAGAACCTGTGGGGTCAGGGGTCGCGCTACGTCGGCCCCTACCAGTCGATCGCCTGGTTCTACGCGGCCAGCACCGGCCAGATCTCCATCCGCAACGCCTTCAAGGGCCCGTGCGGTGTGGTGGCCGCCGACGAGGCGGGCGGTCTGGACGCCCTGGCGCACGCGGCCCTGACGGTGCGGGGCGGCACCGACACGGTGATCTGCGGCGCGACGGAGGCGCCGTTGGCCCCGTACTCGATCGTCTGCCAGCTGGGCTACCCCGAGCTGAGCCGCGCCACCCAACCCGACCTCGCCTACCGCCCGTTCACCGCCGCGGCCTGCGGGTACGCGCCGGCCGAGGGCGGTGCCGTGCTCGTGGTGGAGGAGGAGGGGGCGGCCCGGGCCCGGGGGGCCGAGGTGCGGGCGACGGTGGCCGGGCACGCGGCGACCTTCACCGGCCCCGCCCGCTGGGCGCGGTCCCGGACCGGCCTGGCCCGTGCCATCGAGGGCGCGCTGGCCGAGGCGGGCTGCCGGCCCGAGGAGGTGGACGTGGTGTTCGCGGACGCCCTCGGTGTTCCGGAGGCCGACCGGGCCGAGGCGCTGGCGCTGGCCGACGCGCTCGGCCCGCACGCGCGGCGGGTGCCGGTCACCGCGCCCAAGACCGGGACCGGGCGGGCGTACTGCGCGGCCCCGGTGCTGGACGTGGCGACCGCGGTGCTCGCCATGGAGCACGGGCTGATCCCGCCCACCCCGCACGTGTTCGACGTGTGCCACGACCTGGACGTGGTGGTCGGCCGGGCGCGCCCCGCCGAGCCGCGCACGGCACTGGTCCTCGGCCGCGGGCTCATGGGCTCCAACTCGGCGCTCGTCCTGCGCCGGGGCGCCGTGCCGTGGGAGGACCGATGAGTGACGACCGGCGGGCGACGACGGCCCGTGGTCCGTGACGACGACCGACCAGACCAACGCCATCCCCGAGTGAGCGCCGCAACCGGGCGAGCGCGGACCGAGTGAAGGAGCACCTCACATGACCGACCAACTGAGCTACCAGGTGACCGTCGAGGAGCTGGCGGCGCTGATGAAGCGCACCGCCGGCGTGCACGTCGACCCGGTCGCCCTCCAGCAGCAGGCCGACGACGTCTTCGACACGTTCGGCCTGGACTCCCTCGGCCTGCTGGGCATCGTGGCCGAGCTGGAGAAGCGGTACGCGCTGGGCCTGCCGGAGCAGGCCGAACGCTGCAAGACGCCCGCCGATTTCCTCGCGCTGGTCAACGGCGCCCTGAAGACGGGAGTGTGACATGGCAGGCCACACCGACAACGAGATCACCATCGCCGCTCCGATGGAGCTGGTCTGGGACATGACCAACGACATCGAGAACTGGCCCCGGCTGTTCAGCGAGTACGCCTCCGTGGACGTCCTCGAACGCGACGGCGACCGGGTCAGGTTCCGGCTCACCATGCACCCGGACGAGCAGGACCGGGTGTGGAGCTGGGTGTCCGAGCGCGTCGCCGACCCGGCGACCCGTACCGTGCGCGCCCACCGGGTCGAGACCGGTCCCTTCCAGTACATGAACATCGTCTGGGAGTACGCCGAGACCGCCGGGGGCACGCGGATGCGCTGGATCCAGGACTTCGCGATGAAGCCGGAGGCGCCCGTCGACGACGCGGGGATGACCGACAACATCAACCGCAACTCGCGTACCCAGATGGAACTGATCCGGGACCGGATCGAGCAGGCCGCAGGCGAGCGGCGGCCCGCCGCGGTGCTCGCCGACTGACACCGACGAGCCGACCGGCACCGACCGACCAATCGACCGGCACCGACCAACCGAACCGACACCGACCAGCCGACCGGCACCGATACGAAGGGCACCTCCCCATGCACCACACTCTGATCGTCGCCCGGATGGCCCCCGGCGCGGCACCGGACATCGCGAAGGTGTTCGCCGAGTCCGACAGCGGCGAGCTGCCCCACCTGGTGGGCGTCAACCGGCGCAGTCTCTTCGAGTTCGGTGACGGCGTGTACCTGCACCTCATCGAGAGCGACGAGGACCCGGCGCCCACCATCGGCGCACTGACCGGGCACCCGGAGTTCCGCCGGGTCAGCGAGCGGCTCGAACCGTACGTCTCGGCGTACGACCCGGCGACCTGGCGCGGTCCCAAGGACGCGATGGCACGCTGCTTCTACCGCTGGGAGCGGACCGCCGCCGGCTGACGGGCCGTTGCCGCCCGCACCGCGTCGGGGTCGCCCGGGTTCTGCCGGGCGACCCCGACGCACGTGTGCGCGCACGACCGGCCGGCGGATCTCTCGCGGACCTTCCGGACCGCCGAAGGGTTGTACCGTGGATCCGAACGTGCGTGTGAGAAGGGCCACTTGATGTCCTGCGATGGTTTCGCACGTCCTTCCGCTTTGATCTTGGGGGCGCAAAAGCAGGCAGAAGCGCACCGTGTGCGCCCCGCAGACCGGCAGAGAGGACGCAACGTCGTGGGCCGATCCACCGCCCGCCAGCCCCGCCGAGGAACCAGGTCGGACGGTGACGGGCGGGTGTCCCGCGCCCGCAGACGGCGGCGCCGCAGAACCGCCCGCGTGACCCTGGCCGGCCTGGCCTTCGGTGCCGTACTGGTCACCGCGGGCGCCGCCGTCGCGTACTGGCGGGAGACCCGGCCCCCCGTGACGGACGACCAGGCGGCCGACGTCGCCGACGCCCTCGACGCCGCCGATGGCACGGCCGGCCCCGACCCGTCGGCCGGGACGCCGTCCGGGACGTCGTCCGGGTCGGCGAGCCCCTCCGCCTCGCCGTCCGCCAAGGCCTCCCCGTCCCCTTCGCCCTCCCCCTCCGTCATCGACATCCCGGCGACCGGCCCCGGCACCTTCGTGACCGCCGAGGCCGACGGCACGACCGTGGGCACCGGCGGCCGCGTACGCCGTTACAAGGTCCTGGTCGAGGAGGGCCTCGACGTCCGGGCGAGCGCCGCGGCGGCCGAGATATCCGACGTGCTCGCCGACCGCCGCGGCTGGACCAGGGACGGGACCAACTCGTTCCGGCTGGTCAGTTCGGGCTCGTACGACTTCGTGGTGAAGATCGCCACGCCGGGCACCGTCGACAAGATCTGCGGCGCCGCGGGTCTGCTCACCCGGGGCGAGGTGAACTGCGCGGTCGGCACGGACGTCGTGGTGAACCTCAAGCGCTGGGTGCTGGGCTCCCCGCAGTTCGACGGACCGATCGGCGAGTACCGGGCGCTGATCATCAACCACGAGGTCGGCCACCGCATCGGCCACGGCCACGAGACCTGCCCCGGCCCCGGACTGCCCGCCCCGGCGATGATGCAGCAGATCAAGGGCCTCAAGGGGTGCGTCGCCAACGCCTGGCCCTACGACCGCGACGGCGACTACCTGGGCGGGCCCTCGGTCTCCTGAGCGACCCGGCGGGGCATTCGGCGGACGCTTCCCGGGACAGCCGGCGTGACGAGGGGTGATGATCGGCCCATGACCACCACACCGCGCTTCGACCCCCGCGCCCTGCTGGCGCAGAGCCGGCTCGGCGTGCTCGCGACGATCAAGTCGGACGGCCGCCCGCAGCTCTCCCCCGTCATGCCGGCCTACGACCCGGAGGCCGACGTCATCCGCATCTCGACCCGCGACGGGCTCGCCAAGACGGCGAACCTGCGCCGGGACCCGCGGGCCACCCTGCAGGTGACCGCCCCGGACGGCAGGTCCTGGGCCACCGCCGAGGGCGTCGCGACCCTCACCGGGCCCGGCACCGACCCGCAGGGACCGGAGGTCGAGGCGCTGGTGGAGTACTACCGCGCCGCCGCCGGAGAGCACCCGGACTGGGACGAGTACCGGATGACGATGGTGTCCGACCGCCGGGTGCTGCTCACCATGACGGTCGAGCGCGTGTACGGGGCCGACATCGGCTGACCCCGACTTCCGTGCCGGACCGGTGAGGGATCCGGCCTCGGTCTCCGTACCTCCCGGCGTACGCGTACTCGTCCCTCGCGTCTCCGCTGGAGGCACCATGTGCCTGTCCCGCCCCGGCCCCCTCGGCCGTGCTCCGTCCGGACAAGGCCGACGGCGACCAGGACCGCGTCCCGATGACCCCGGCCCCGCACGCGACGGACGTCGGCTGTCGCACGTCGCACATCGGACGCCAGGCGCCAGGCGTCGCGGGCCGCGACGGCGCGGCGCCTCCGCGGGCGCCGGGCCGGTCGTTCTCCGGGTGCGGCCCCGGCACCGCACCCGCCCACCGTCACCGCGCCCGGCCGGGAGGTGTCAGGCGCTGCGCTTGCGGGAGGCCGTCTTCTTCGCGGTGCTCTTGCCGGCGGCGCTCTTGTCCGTCGCCTTCTTGGCGGTGCTCTTCGCGGTGCTCCCGGCCGCGGCCTTCTTGCCGGACTGACCGGACCGGGCCGACTTGGCCGTCGACTTCTTCGCCGAGGCGGTCGAGGCCGTCGCCTTCTTCGCGGCCGGCTTCTTGGCCGCCGTCGACGTCGACTTCTTGCCGCCGGCCTCCTTGGGTGTGGCGCGGGAGGACGTCTTGCGCTGCGGGAGGCTCCTGACCTCGGCCTCCTCACCCACCGCGCCCCCTTCCTCACCCCGGGACTCCCGTGCCGCCCGCACGCTGTTCTCCAGCGCGGCCATCAGGTCCAGCACCTTGCCGGGCGTCGCCGGCTCGGGGGTCTCGGGAGGGGCCTCGCCCGACGCCTTCGCGGCGACGACCTCCTCCAGGGCCTCGCGGTACTCGTCGTGCAGGTCGTCCAGCTCGATCTCGCCGAGCGTGTCCATCAGGGCGTCGGCGAGGTCCAGCTCCTGGTCGCGGACGGTGACGCCGGTGTCCGGGGCGACCCCCTCGGGGGCGCGCACCTCGTCCGGCCAGAGCAGGCTGTGCATCGCGATGGCGTCGCCGACGACCCGGAGCATGCCGAGGCGCTCACGGCCGCGCAGCGCGAACTTCGCGATGGCCACCCGGTTGCTGCGCTTGAGCGCCTCGCGCAGCAGCGTGTACGGCTTGGCGGCCGGGGCGCCGCTCGCCGCGAGATAGTACGCGGAGCCCATCTGGAGCGGGTCGATGCGCTCTTCGGGCACGAAGGCCACGATCTCGATCGTCCGCGCCGTCGGGATCGGCAGGTGGGACAGGTCCTCGTCGGTGATGGGGATCATCGAGCCGTCGGCGTCCTCGTACGCCTTGCCGATCTCGCCCTGGGTGACCTCGCGGTCCTCGAGTTCGCAGACCTTGCGGTAGCGGATCCGGCCGCCGTCCTCCGTGTGGATCTGACGGAAGGAGATCGAGTGGCTCTCGGTCGCGTTCACCAGCTTGATCGGGATGCTGACCAGGCCGAACGAGATGGCGCCGTTCCAGATGGATCTCACGTGCAGCACCTTTCCGATCGCTTGCCACACCGGGCAGCTTGTCCGAATTCCGTGAGATTCTCATGGTATGGCGCCTATCACTGAGGTGGAGGGGCGGCGAGTGGCCCTCAGCAACCTGGACAAGGTGCTGTATCCCGCGACCGGCCTCACCAAGGGCGAGCTGCTGCACTACTACGCGACGATCGCCGGGGTGCTGCTGCCGCACCTGCGGGACCGTCCGGTGTCCTTCCTGCGGTATCCGGACGGGCCGGACGGCGAGGTGTTCTTCACCAAGAACGTGCCGCCGGGTACGCCCGACTGGGTCACCACGGCCGAGGTGCCCCGCTCGGAGGGACCGGCCCGGATGGTGCTGGTGCAGGACCTGGCCAGCCTGATGTGGGCGGCGAACCTGGTGACCGAGTTCCACACGCACCAGTGGGTCGCGGACGATCCCGGTGAGGCCGACCGGCTGGTGTTCGACCTCGACCCCGGGCCGCCCGCGACGGTGGTGCACTGCTGCGAGGTCGCGCTGTGGCTGCGCGAGCGGCTGGCGGCGGACGGGATCGAGGCGTACGCCAAGACGTCCGGGGCCAAGGGGCTGCACCTGCTGGCAGGCGTGCGGGGGTCGTCCTCGGAGCGGGTGTCGGAGTACGCGAAGGCGCTGGCCGTGGAGGCGGAGCGGGCCCTGCCGCGGCTCGTGGTGCACCGGATGACGCGCAGCCTGCGGCCGGGGAAGGTGTTCGTGGACTGGAGCCAGAACGCCGCCCGCAAGACCACGGCCGCTCCCTACACGATGCGGGCCCGCCCCGAGCCGGCGGTCTCCACGCCGGTGACGTGGGAGGAGGTGGCCGCGTGCCGGCGCGCCGAGCAGCTCGTCTTCCGGGCGGGGGACGTCGGCCCGCGGGTGCGGGACCACGGCGATCTGCTGGCGCCGCTGTTCGAGCGGCGGCGGGCGGGCACCCTGCCCTGACCCGCTCCCCTCAGACCCGCGCCCCTCAGACGCGCACTCCTCAGACGCGCGTCCAGGTGGACCGGTCCCTGGCGATGGCGTGCAGGGCCTCCACGTCCGCCGGTTTCCTTCCCGCCGTCCGGGAGGCAGACGTACAGCCGTTCCTGACCGTGCCGCCAGGTCGGTACGACGCGCAGTCCGTTCATGGCCCATCACCCCCGACCATGGGAACAGGCGGGGTGCTGCGGGGGCAAGAACCCGGCTACCTTGGGGAGGAGTTGGGCAGGCCCTCGGGCGGGACAGGGGAGGCGCCGTTGCGTACCCGTGGGAAGGGATCCGACGTACCCGCTCCCGGCCGGCCGTGGGACGAGGTCGTGCCGGGGCTGTGGATGGGCGGGCACGAGTTCCGGCGGCAGGCCGGGCAGCTGGAGTTCGCCGTGGTGCGGGACGAGTTCGACGTGGTGCAGACCCTGCTGCGGCTGCCCGGACACGGGCCGGACGCCGGTGTCGAGCACCATGTGTGGCCGATCCCCGACGGTCCGCTCGACGGGACGCAGCTCGCGGGGGTGATCCGGCTGGCGCGGGCCGCCGGTGAGGCGCTCGACGAAGGGCGCAGGGTCCTCGTCCGCTGCTATCACGGATACAACCGCTCCGGCCTCGTCGTGGCCCACACGCTGATGCGCCGGGGCGCCGACGCCGAGGAGGCGATCCGGCTGATCCGGGCCCGGCGCTCGCCGTGGGCGCTGCACAACGAGCTGTTCGTGGAGTACCTGCGGGCCGGCCTGGCCACCGCGCAGCTGCTGGAGGAGCTGACCGAGTAGCCCGGCACGCCTCCCCGCGCGCAGAATGGCCTTCCGTACGAAGACGCGTACGATGCCGCCCTCAGCCGTGCGGGCCACCGACGCCGATCACCGACCCCAGGAGTGCAGTGCTCCCGAGCCGCCGTGGGCGCCGCGCCCGCGTCCCCGCCGCCCTCGCGCTCGTCCTGGCGACCGCGGCGGCCGGGGCGCTGACCGCGTGCGGTGACGCGGGCGGGCTGCGGGGAGCGGGTGCGACCCCGGCCGCGCAGAGTCCGGCCCGGCTCTGGCCCGACCTGACGCCGGCGTCGAGTCCGGCCTATGACATCGGGGAAGTGGAGCACGCCGTCGTCCAGGGCGTCGCCGTGCCCGGCGGTGACATCCGCCGGGCGGACCCGGTGGCCGCGGTCCGGGCCGAGATCACCGCGCACCCGGACGACTACGAGGGTGCCGGGGCGCAGTACCACGAGACGGCGGACCGGATGGCCGACTGCGGCACACAGGGTGGGCGGAGCCGGTGCCCGGTGCTCCACCCGTACTACCGCGACCTGACGGGCGACGGGCGCCCCGAGATGACACTGGGCTTCCGGCTGCTGCCCCAGAAACTGACCGCCGTGCGCGTCTACACCGTCGAGAAGGACCGGCTCGTGCGGGTCATGTCCTACGACGACGCCGTCAGCGCGGTCGAGCTGGCGGGGCGGACGGTGATCGTCCGGTCGCCCTCGGAGGTCGCCGGTTACGAGTACCGCCTCCAGTGGACCTGGGACCCCGACCAGCGGGCCATGCTCCTCACGAGGGACGAGATGCTGCGCACGGACGGCGGTGGCAAGCCCCGGAAGCGCCCGTCGGCGTCTCCCTCGGCGTCCGCGCGGCCCTCGGCGACCGCGTCCTCCTCGGCGACCGCCCGATGAGGCTCGCCCTTCCCCGGTGGGCCGGCCCGCTCGCGGTGCGGGCGGCCGTCTTCATCACCGTGATGTGCTGCGCGCTCGCCGCGCTGCTCGGCGTCCTGGTGCACGTCTCGGTGACCAACCAGACCGTGGGCCAGGCCCGCGAGGTCGCCCTGGTCCGGCTGCGGGAGGCGACGGCGGCGTACGAGGCCGGGGACCCGCTGCGGCGGGGTGCCGGCGTCGACCCCCCGGGCCTGCCCCGGCGGCTGCGGGAGCTGGCCGTCTCGGGGCGGCGCGGCACGATGCTCGCCGAGCACGACGGGCGCCCCACGATGTGGGCGGCGGGTCCCGCCGCCGGCGGCCGGGCGCTCGCCGTTCAGGTCGACCACTCCCAGGGCGAGCGCACCATCGAGGGCCTCGACGGCGCGATCGTGTGGTCCTCGGCCCTGGCGATCGGGGCGACACTGCTGGTGGGCGCGTTCGCCGTGACACGGGTGACGCGCCGGCTGCACACCACGGCGCGCGTGGCGCGTCGGATCACCGCGGGCGACCTGGACGCGCGGGTCGACGACCCCCGGGCGCAGGACCCGACGCGCCCGCAGGACGAGGTGGCCTCGGTGGCCGCCGCGCTGGACTCCATGGCTGCGTCGCTGCAGGGCAAGCTGCTCGCCGAGCAGCGGTTCACCGCGGACGTGGCGCACGAACTGCGCACCCCGCTGACCGGTCTGCACGCGGCGGCCGAGCTGCTGCCGCCGGGCCGCCCGACCGAGCTGGTCCGGGACCGGGTGGCCGCCCTGCGCACGCTCACCGAGGACCTGCTGGAGATCTCCCGGCTGGACACCGGGCGGGAGCGGCTCGAGGTGGACGCGGAGGCGCTGGGCGCGGTGGCCGCGCGGGTGGTGCGCGGTTCCGGCACCGACACGCGCGTGGACGTCGTACGGGACGCGTGGGTGGATACCGACCGGCGGCGGCTGGAGCGGGTGCTCGGCAACCTGGTCGCGAACGCGCACCGGCACGGGCGGGCGCCGGTGGTGCTGACCGTGGACGGACGGGTGATCACCGTACGGGACCACGGGGACGGCTATCCCGGGTACGTCCTCGCGCACGGGCCGCAGCGGTTCCGCACCGAGGGCGGGTCGAAGGGGCACGGGCTCGGGCTGACGATCGCGCTGGGGCAGGCGGAGGTGCTCGGGGCACGGCTGGAGTTCGCGAATCCGCCGGACGGCGGGGCGCTGGCCACGCTGACGCTGCCTCAGCAGCCCTGAGTGGCCCGGAGCGGCCCTGAGTGGCCCGGAGCGCGGCTCGCTCCCCGATGGCGCAGTGCGACGGGCGAGGCCCCCGCACCGCCCCTAATGTGGCGATCAGTCACGTTGGGCCGCCTCGGCGCCTGAATTTCCCGGGAGGTATCCCATGTCGCCGCTGAACCGGATTCCAGCAGCGTCGTGGGCAACCCCTCCGGCGGGGACGCCGGCCGCGGCGCGGGCCTACTCGCACACCACACCATTTAGGTAAGTTCCGGACATGACCAAGGCCGGAACCGGAACCGGAATCACCGTGACACAGGCGGACACGCCCGCTCCCGTCGCGCGTCTGGCCCGGCGCCGTGGCATCGAACTCGCGCTCATCGTCATGGCCGTGCTGCTGTCGGTGTTCGGCTACTGCAACGTCGGCCTCGCCCAGCACGGCACCCTCCCGCCCGGCGCCGCCGGCTACGGCGCCGGGCTCGGCGTGCTCGCGCTTTTGGCCCACCTGGCCGTGCGGCTGCGCGCCCCCTGGGCGGACCCGCTCCTGCTGCCCATCGGCGTGCTGCTCAACGGCCTCGGCCTGGTGCTGATCTACCGGCTCGACCTGGAGACGCCGGGCGACCGGGCGGCCCCCACCCAGCTGGTGTGGTCGACGCTGGGCGTCGCGCTGTTCATCGTCGTCGTCCTGCTCCTGCGCGACCACCGGGTGCTCCAGCGCTACGCCTACGTCTGCGTCGCCGCCGCGCTCGTCCTGCTCACCGTGCCGGTCCTGTTCCCGGCCGTCAACGGCGCCCGCATCTGGATCCGGATCGAGGGCTTCTCCATCCAGCCCGGCGAGTTCGCGAAGGTGCTCCTCGCGGTGTTCTTCGCCGCGTACCTGGCCGCCAACCGCAGCGCGCTGGCGTACGCGGGGCGCCGGGTGTGGCGGCTCCAGCTGCCGACCGGCCGGGTCCTCGGCCCGATCGTCGCCGTGTGGCTGGTCAGCGTCGGCGTCCTGGTCCTGGAGCGCGACCTCGGCACCTCGATGCTGTTCTTCGGCCTCTTCGTCGTCCTGCTCTACGTCGCCACCGGCCGCACCGGCTGGATCGCGGTGGGCCTGCTGCTGGCCTCGCTGGGCGCGGTCGCCGTGGGCTGGCTGGAGCCGCACGTGCACGGCAGGGTGGAGGACTGGCTGCACCCGTTCGCGTCGATCGAGGCCGGTCAGGGACCCAACCAGCTGGCCCAGTCGCTGTTCGCCTTCGCGGCGGGCGGGGTGACCGGCACGGGACTCGGCCTCGGGCACTCCGCCCTGATCGGATTCGCCCTCAAGTCCGACTTCATCCTCGCGACGGCCGGGGAGGAGCTGGGCTTCCTCGGCCTGACCGCGGTCTTCCTGCTGTACGCGCTGCTGGTGGAGCGCGGCTACCGGGCGGGCCTCGCCGCCCGCGACCCCTTCGGCCGGCTGCTCGCGGTCGGCCTCTCCTCGATCGTGGCGCTCCAGGTGTTCGTCATCGCGGGCGGGGTGACCGGGCTGATCCCGCTGACCGGCATGGCGATGCCGTTCCTGGCCCAGGGCGGCTCCTCGGTCGTCACCAACTGGGCGATCGTCGCCCTGCTGATCCGGGTCAGCCACGCCGCCCGCAGCCAGGCCGACGAGCAGGTGGCGGCGTGAGGGCCGGGAGGCTCCGGTGACCCGGCACATCCGGCACGCCGCCGCCTTCTGCGCCCTGCTGCTGGTCGCGCTGGTGGTGAACGCCGCCCGGGTGCAGGTCGTCCAGGCCCCCGAGTACGACGACAACCCGGCCAACCGCCGCCCGGACATCGCCCGGTACCAGCAGCCGCGCGGCGACATCGTGGTCGGCGACGAGCCCGTCACCGGCTCCCGGGACACCGGCGAGCACCTGCGCTACGAGCGTACGTACGCCAACGGGCCGCTGTACGCGCCGATCACCGGCTTCGCCTCGCAGGCGTACGGGACGACCCTGCTGGAGCACGCCGAGGACGGCCTCCTGTCGGGCGCCGACCCGATGCTCGCGCCGCTGCCGCTCTGGAACGACGTGACGGGCACCCACAACGCGGGCGGCGACGTGGTGACGACGATCAACGGGGCCGCGCAGCGGGCGGCGTTCGAAGCGCTCGGCCGGCGCACGGGGGCGGTGGCCGCGATCGAGCCGTCCACCGGCCGGATCCTGGCGCTGGTGTCCACCCCGTCGTACGACCCCCAGTCGCTGTCGGGGAACGACACGGCGGCCACCCGGACCTGGAACCGGCTGAACGGCGACCCGGACAAGCCGATGCTCAACCGGGCCGTGCACCGGACCTACCCGCCGGGCTCGACCTTCAAGGTGGTCACCGCGGCGGCGGCACTGGACGCGGGCGTGGTCCGGGACCTCGACGCGCCGATCCGCGCCCCCGACCCGTACACCCTGCCCGGCACGCGGACCAGGCTGACGAACGAGTCCGACGGGTGCCGGGACGCCACGCTGCGGGAGGCGTTCGAGCGGTCCTGCAACACGGTGTTCGCCAAGCTCGGAGTGGACGTGGGCGTGACCGGCATGGCGGCCACGGCGAAGGCCTTCGGCTTCAACGACGCCGGGCTGCGGATCCCCTTCTCCGTCGCGCGGAGCACCTTCGACACCTCGGTGGACCGGGCGCAGCTCGGGCTGTCCTCGATCGGGCAGTACAACACGCGGGCGACGCCGCTCCAGATGGCGATGGTGGCGGCGTCCGTGGCCAACGGCGGCCAGGTGCGCTCGCCGTACCTGGTGGAGCGGACCCTCAGGGCGGGCGGCAGCCTCGTGGCGACGGCCGGGTCACAGCCCTCCCGGGAGGTGATGCGGCCCTCCACGGCGGCGCGGCTGAAGGAGCTGATGACCGGTGTCGTGGAGAACGGCACCGGCGCGAACGCCGCCGTCCGCGGCGCCACCGTCGGCGGCAAGACCGGCACCGCCCAGCACGGCGTCGGCAACTCGGGCACGCCGTACGCCTGGTTCGTCTCCTGGGCGCAGGCCGACCAGGACCTGGAGCCGAAGGTCGCGGTCGCGGTGGTCGTGGAGGGCACGGCGGCGGACCGCGAGGGCGTGAGCGGGAGCGGGCTGGCGGCGCCGATCGCACGGGCGGTGATGGAGGCGGTGCTCACTGGGTGAGACGGGGGCTGCCGCGGAGCGGGTCACCGACCTGCCGTTCGGTCCACGACTCATGCCGGGCACGAACTCGCCCAGGTCGACATCGCCCGCCTCAAAGCACCGCTGGACTCACCGCGGTCGAAGGACTTCGTGGACGCGCTCGACCCGGTGAACGCGGCGGAGGGCTTCGTCTGGCGGTTGCAGAGCGAGTCGGGCAACGCGACGGACGTGCCGTTCTTCGGCGACGACTGGCTGATCGTCAACCTGACGGTGTGGCGGGACGCGAACACCCTGACGGGTCTGGTGGGTCCCGGCGGGCCACCGCCCCACGGTCGCGGAGGCGGAGTCGCGCCTGCTGCACCTGCGGACGCACGGCCCGACGCCGTACGCCTTCACGCTGCGCACGTCGTTCCCGGCGGGGGCGACGGAGCCGGTGACGGGCGAGGTGCCGGAGGGGCTGGGCTGCTCGGTCCAGTGACCCGGCCGCCCGGCCGGAAGACCTGAGCCCCCCATTACTGCCCCCACTGCCGCCCCTACTGGTGCCCCCGCCGCTTTACCCACGGTCAACAAGTCCCGCGCAGGGGATTGACGAGCTTGCTGACGCGCAGTCTCATAAGACGAGCGAGTGACCGCGGGTAACACAACGAGGTGGGACAGCCATGACGACCCTGACGGAAGCCGACGCGCTCGACGGCCTGCGCGACGCGCTCGGGCTGCTCAAGGACCGGGAGCAGGTGGCCGAACGGCTGCTCGCCTCTTCCGCCAAGCACTCCTTCGACCCGGACAAGGAGCTCGACTGGGACGCGCCCTTCGAGGAGGGCAAGTGGTTCTGGCCGCCGGAGCTGGTGTCGCTGTACGACACCCCGATGTGGCGGCGGATGAGCGAGGAGCAGCGGATCCTGCTCTCCCAGCACGAGGCCGCGGCGCTCGCCTCGCTCGGCATCTGGTTCGAGCTGATCCTCATGCAGCTGCTGGTGCGGCACGTCTACGACAAGTCGGCGACCAGCGCCCACGTGCGCTACGCGCTCACCGAGATCGAGGACGAGTGCCGGCACTCGAAGATGTTCGCCCGGCTGATATCCCGCGGCCAGACCCCGTGGTACCCGGTGAGCCCGCTCCACCAGAACCTGGGGCGCCTGTTCAAGACGATCTCCACCACGCCCGGCTCCTTCACCGCCACCCTGCTCGGCGAGGAGGTCCTGGACTGGATGCAGCGGCTGACCTTCCCCGACGAGCGGATCCAGCCGCTGATCCGGGGCGTCACGCGCATCCACGTGGTGGAGGAGGCCCGCCACGTCCGGTACGCCCGTGAGGAGCTGCGCCGCCAGATGGTGACGGCACCGAAGTGGTCGCAGGAGTTCACCCGGGTCACCTCCGGCGAGTTCGCCCGCGTCTTCTCGGTCGCCTTCGTCAACCCCGAGGTCTACACGAACGTCGGCCTGGACAAGCGCGAGGCGATGGCCCAGGTCAAGGCCAGCGGCCACCGCCGGGACATCATGCAGACCGGCGCGAAGCGCCTCACGGACTTCCTGGACGACATCGGCGTACTGCGGGGTGTCGGCCGCCGGCTGTGGCGGGCGTCGGGACTGCTGGCGTAGTGGGGCCGGTCCGGCCGGCTCACACGGGTGGCCGCGGCGGCGTGCGGGTTACCCTGCGCTCCATGACCCCGCAGGCCCCCACCCCCGCCTACCGCCGCCTCAGCGTCGAGGAGCGCCGCGTCCAGCTTCTCCACGCGGCGCTCACCCTCTTCGCGCACCGGCCGCCGGAGGAGGTCTCCCTGGACGACGTGGCGGAGCAGGCCGGGGTCTCGCGCCCCCTGGTGTACCGGTACTTCCCCGGCGGGAAGCAGCAGCTGTACGAGGCCGCGCTCGGGTCGGCCGCAGACGAACTGCGGCTGTGCTTCGACGAGCCCCGCGAGGGCCCCCTGCCGGCCCGGCTGTCCCGCGCCCTGGACCGCTATCTCGCCTTCGTCGACCAGCACGACACCGGCTTCAGCGCGCTGCTGCGGGGCGGCAGCGTGGCCGAGACCTCGCGGACCTCGTCCATCGTGGACGGCGTGCGCCGGGCCGCCGCCGAGCACATCCTGAGCCACCTGGAGGTCGCCGGGCCCGGTCCGCGGCTGCGGATGACGGTCCGGATGTGGATCACGGCGGTGGAGGCGTCCTCGTTGATCTGGCTGGACGAGGGAAAGCGGCCGCCCGTGGACGAGCTGCGGGACTGGCTCGTGGAGCAGTTCCTGGCCATGCTGGCGGTCACCGCCCGCCGCGACCCGCAGACCGGGGCGCTGGTCGAGGCGCTGGCGGCGGATGTCTGACACTGGTGCCGTGAAGAGCGAAGACACCCCCTTCGAGGGCGGCCCCATGGACGGGCGGGTGCTGCCCGTGCTGGTCGGGATGACCGGGCACCCGCCGAAGACCTACCGCATCCCCGTGCCGGACCCGTCCGGCGGGCCCTCGACCGTGCTCGTCTACCGCCGCGTCCCCCGCGAACGGGGCCGGGCCGGGTTCGCCCGCTGGAAGTACGCCTACGACCCCACGGGCCGCAAGGGCTCCGGCCGGAAGTGGCCCTGGTCCAAGCCGGACGCCACGCCGGGTGGCAAGCCGGACGACGCCGACGGGTGACCCGATTGCGCCGAACCGCGCACACTCGGCGCGCGGAGCACCACCACACGTCACATGCTCGCCGTGCGGAGCGGACGAGCCGCCCCGCAACGGAGGTGATGACGTGTCAGGAAGGCTTCTGCGTCTGGTGTGTACGGCGGCGGTGGCGGCCGGGATGGTCCTCGCGCCCCTGCCCGCCGCGGCCGTACCCGAGCCCGGCGGGGCCGGCGACGACCGGTCCGTGGCCGGACTGCTGACGGACCTTCAGGGGCTTTACCGGGAGGCGGAGAAGGCCACCGAGACCTACAACGCCACCGAGGAGCGGCTGGCGAAGCAGCGCGCCGAGGTGAGGCGGCTGGACGCCGAGCTGGCCCGGACCCGGCTGTCCCTGCGCGACAGCCGCGGCGCTGCCGGACGGCTCGCCCGGCAGCAGTACCAGAACAGCAGCAGCCTCTCCCCCTATCTGCGACTCCTGCTCGCCCGCGACCCGCAGCACGCCCTCGACCAGGGGCGCGTGATCGGGCGGCTGGCCCGGGAGCGGGCCGAGACGGTGGGCCGCCTGACCGACGACGAGAAGAAGGCCGACGAGCTGGCCCGGCGGGCACGCGGGGCCATGGACCGGCAACTCGCCCTGGCGCGGCGGCAGCAGCAGGACCAGCACGCCGTACGGGACCGGCTGCACGCCGTCGAGGAGCTGCTCGCCTCGCTCACCCCCCGGAAACTGGCCGCGCTGGCGGAGTTCGAGAGGACCGGGATCGCCGAGGCGCAGAAACGGTTCGTGGCGTCCGGAGCGCTCGGTGAGGACGCCAGACCGTCGGCGAACGGCGAGCGGGCGGTGCGCTTCGCGGTGGAGCAGCTCGGAAAGCCGTACGAGTGGGGCGCGGAGGGCCCGGCGTCCTACGACTGCTCGGGCCTGACCTCCGTCGCCTGGCAGCGGGCCGGGACGCCGATCCCACGGACCAGCCAGGAGCAGTGGGCGCGGCTCGAGCACATCCCGCTCGCCGAGCTGCGCCCCGGTGACCTGGTCGTCTACTTCCCCGAGGCCACCCATGTGGCGCTGTACCTCGGCGGGGGCATGGTCGTCCAGGCGCCGCGTCCCGGCGCCGAGGTCAAGGTGTCGCCGATCGCGGCCAACCCGGTGCTGGGCGCCGTACGGCCCGACCCCGGCGGGGAGCCCCTGCGGCGGTACACGCCGCCGAAGCTCCCCCGGGGCGCGACGGACGGGGCCCACGAGGGGTACGCCGCCGCCTACGCTCCGGCCGCTCCGGAGACCTCCATCAGGTAGCCCTCGGTCTTCGCGGGGTCGTAGAAGAAGTTCTCGAAGTCGGCCGGGTCGTCGAAGCCGTTGGCGAAGCGGTCGGCGACCGGCTGGAGCCGGCCGGCGGCGCCGATCAGGTTCAGGACGTGCTCCGGCGGCGGGGCGAGCATCGCGTTCGTCCACTTGGTGACGTGCCGGGCCGTCTCCCAGTACCGGTCGAAGGTCTGCTGCATCCAGGCCTCGTCGAACTCCTTCTCGCCCTGCTCCAGGATCGAGGCGAGGTAGGAGGCGGCGCACTTGGAGGCGGAGTTGGAGCCCTGGCCGGTGATCGGGTCGTTGGCGACGACCACGTCGGCGACGCCGAGGACCGTGCCGCCGCCGGGGAGGCGGCCGATCGGGTTGCGGACGGTGGGCGCGTAGCGGCCGGCGAGGGTGCCGCCGGCGTCGGTCAGTTCGACCTTGGTGGCCCGCGCGTACTCCCAGGGGAGGAACTTCTCCATGAGTTCCAGGGTCAGGGAGAGGTGCTCCGAGGGGTCCTTGACGTCCTTGAAGGCGTCCAGCGGGCCGCCGGGTATGCCCTCCCAGAACAGGATGTCGGCGCGGCCCGAGGTGGTGAGGGTCGGCATGACGAACATCTCGCCGACGCCGGGCACCAGGTTGCAGCGGACGGCCTCGGTCTCCGGGTGCTCCGGGCGCGGGTCCAGGCCGTGGACGTAGGCGACGGCGAGGGCCCGCTGCGGCTCGCCGTACGGGGAGCGGGAGGCGTCGCGGCCGAACATCCGGACCAGCTCGCCCTTGCCCGCGGAGACGAGGACGAGGTCGTAGGCGCGGGAGAAGTAGTCCAGGTCGCCGACGGCCGCGCCGTGGATGACGAGCTGGCCGCCGCGCTGTGCGAAGGTCTCCATCCAGCCGGCCATCTTCACCCGCTGGTCCACCGACTGCGCGATGCCGTCGAACCGGCCCAGCCAGTCGATCGCCCGCTGCGAGGGCCCGGGGTCGAAGGAGCCGGGGGCCGCCACCGAGACTCCGAGTCCTTCGATCTTCGGGGCCTGGGACTCCCAGAAGTTCAGCTGGAGATCGCGCTCGTGCTGGAGTGCCGTGTGGAACATGCACTGCGTCGACATGACCCGGCCGGTGCGGATCTCGTCCGCGGTCCGGTTGGACATCAGGGTGACCTCGTAGCCGTGCGCCTGCAGGCCGAGGGCGAGTTGGAGACCGGACTGGCCGGCCCCGACGACGAGTATCTTCCGCATGCGGTGTTCCGTCTCCTACTCGGGGGTTTCGTCGAGCGCGTGGCCCACGAGGGACAAGAGGGTCTCGATGGCCGAGATCCGGCGGCGCGCATCCATGATCATTACAGGTATGTGCCCCGGGATCGTCAACGCCTCCCGCACGTCCTCCGCCTCGAACAGCTCGCTGCCGTCGAAGTGGTTCACCGCGACGACGTAGGGCAGTCCGCAGCTCTCGAAGTAGTCGAGGGCCGGGAAGCAGTCCGTCAGGCGGCGGGTGTCGGCCATCACGACCGCGCCGATCGCGCCGCGCACCAGGTCGTCCCACATGAACCAGAACCGCTGCTGGCCCGGCGTGCCGAACAGGTAGAGCACCAGGTCGTCGTCGAGCGTGATGCGGCCGAAGTCCATGGCCACGGTGGTGGTGAGCTTGTCCGGGGTGGCGGTGAGGTCGTCGGTCTCCTCGCTCGCCTCGGTCATCAGCGCCTCGGTCTGCAGGGGCGTGATCTCCGAGACGGCGGTGACCAGCGTGGTCTTGCCGACGCCGAACCCGCCCGCGACCACGATCTTCGTGGCGACGGGCGCGCGGGTGCGGTCCGTCTGCCAGGGCCGCACGGGCTCGTCGGGGTCGACGAGCGGGGGGACGCCGTAGGCGGCGACGTCAGAGACGACGGAGTCCACTGAGCACCCTTTCGAGCAGAGCGCGGTCCGGGCGGCCCGTGCCGTGGCCGGTTCCGGTGCCGTACACGCGGATCTTTCCCTGGTCCGCCAGGTCGCTGAGGAGCACGCGGACCACGCCGAGCGGCATCTTCAGCAGCGCGGCGATCTCGGCCACCGTACGCATACGGCGGCACAGTTCGACGATGGCCCGCATCTCCGGCATCACGCGGGAGGTGAGGCCGCCGTTCGTCAGTTCCTTGCGCTCCTCGGCTGCTTCGAGCGCGGCGGTGCCGGCGGTGGCGCCGACGAACGTCTCGACGAGCAGGACGTGCCCGAAGCGGGTGCGGCCGCCGGTGAGCGAGTACGGGCGTACGCGGGCGGGCTTGCGGTCGGCGCCGCGTACGGGGAGGCTCTTCGCGGGTTTCCTGGGGCTGCTCATCGGGCGCCCTCCGCCGACTCGGACTCCAGGGATTTCCGCAGCTCGCTGCGGAGTTCGGGGGTCAGGACGTGGCCTGCGCGGCCGACGAACAGCGCCATGTGGTACGCGATGACGCTCATGTCGCAGTCCGCGGAGCCGTGCACGCCGAGCAGCGAGCCGTCGCTGATCGACATGACGAACAGGCTGCCCTCGTCCATGGTGACCATCGTGTGCTTCACGCCGCCGAAGTCCATCAGCCGGGCCGCGCCGACGGTCAGGCTGCCCACGCCGGAGACGACGGTGGCGAGGTCGGCGGCGGATCCGCGCGGTCCCGTGCGGCGCACCGCCTGGGCCTCGCGGGCCGCGTCGTTGCTCGCCTGGTCGGAGGAGAGCAGCAGCAGCCCGTCGGAGGAGACCACCGCGACCGAGAGGATGCCGGGCACCTCCTCGACCAGGTTGGTCAGCAGCCAGTGGAGATTGCGGGCTTCACTGCTGAGTCCGAAGGTACTGGGAGCGGTCAACTGCTTGCCTCCTCGACAGTGCCCCCCGTGGCTTCTTCGGTTGTCCCTGCCGGCGCGGACGGCGCCTCGTGCGGTGCCGTCCGGTCGGCGATCTCCGCCTCGACGTCGCGGCGGCCGGCCTCCGCCCCCCGGCGGAATCCCCCCAGGCGCCGGCGGAGTGCCTCGGCGTCGACGGAACCCGTCGTGCGCGGTCGCGGTACCGAGGTGGGAGTGGCGAGCTTCGGGGTCCGCTTGGGCAGACCCTTGTCGGTGACGGTTCCGGTCGGCTCGCTCTCCCCGCTCCGCGTCGCGTCCTCGTCCGGCGTGCGGTCGTGGGCGTCGGGGCCGATGGCGTAGGCGTCGGCGGCGCGGGGTGCGGGGGGCTCGGGTGCGGTGAGTTCCTGCGGGGCGGGCTCCGGCGTGGACTGCTCCGCTCCCGGTACGGGTGCGGGTGCCTGGGTCGGCAGCAGGAGGGCCATCGTGCTGTCGTCCGGGAGGTCCCGGCCGGGGGCGTTCCCGGCCTCGGGGGCCTCCGACTCCTGGGCGGGCTCCTGCCCGGGCTCCTGCGCGGGCTCAGGGGCGGGCTCCTGCGCGGGCTCAGGGGCGGGCTCCAGGTCTGCGTCCAGGTCCGCCTTCTGCGCCTCTTCCGGCTCCGGGGCCGACTCCGCGCTCACCGCCGTGCCCACCGCGTCCGGCGCAGCCGGCGTGTCCACCGCGTCCGCCGCGTCGGTCTCCGCGCGCCGTACGGCCTGTTCCGCCGAGGCCACCAGCGGGTCCGCGTCCTGCTGCCGGCCGTTCTCCGCGCGGCCGTGCAGGACGTTGGAGTTGGCCTCGGCGTCGGCGCCCGGCAGGGAGAAGGACCCGGTGCCCTCGGACATCGGCGCGGTCGGGGCGAGGGCGGCCGGCGGGGCCGCCGCGAGCAGCGTGCTCGGAAGGACCACGACGGCCGCGACACCGCCCTGCTTCTGCTCCCGCAGCCGTACGCGCGCGGCGTGCCGGTGGGCGAGGCGGGCCACCACGTACAGGCCGAGCCCGAGACCGTCCTCGCCCTCCTGGTCGTAGGGCGCCTCCGGGTCGAAGTCGGTGAGGCGGGCGTTGAGCCGCTGGAGCCGCTCGGTGGCCATGCCGATGCCCTCGTCCTGGACGGAGAGCATCACCTCGCCGCTCTCCAGCAGCCAGCCGGAGACCTCGACGGGCAGGTCCGGCGGCGAGAAGGAGGTGGCGTTCTCCATCAGCTCGGCGAGCAGGTGGGAGAGGTCGTCGGCCGCGAACCCGGCGACGTGGGCGTGCGGCGGCAGTGCGGCGATGCGCACCCGCTCGTACCGCTCGATCTCGCTGACCGCGGCCCGGACCACGTCGACCAGCGGCACCGGTCCGGTGCTGTGCTGGATGTGCTCGGTGCCCGCGAGGACGAGGAGGTTCTCGCTGTGCCGGCGCATGACGGTGGCGAAGTGGTCGAGCTTGAACAGGGTGGCGAGGCGCTCCGGGTCCTGCTCGCGCTCCTCCAGGCTCTCGATGACCGCGAGTTGCCGTTCGACCAGGCCGAGGGTGCGCAGGGCGAGGTTGACGAAGGTGGAGCCGATGCTCTTGCGCATCACGTCCAGCTGGGCGGCGGACTCGGCGAGTTCGGCGCGCAGTTCCTCGCGGGCGTCGGCCATCTTCTGCCGCTGGCCGACGAGGTGCTTGCGGTCGGCCTCCAGCGTGGCGACCCGCTCGGCGAGCGTCGCGGCGTGCGCGTGCAGGGCGTTGACGGAGCGGACGACCTGGGCGAACTCGTCGTTGCGGCCGGTGAAGACCACGGGCTCCTGGGCCGTCGGGTCGTCCGCGTCGGCGAGCCGGGCCGAGCCGCGGCGCAGCACCGAGAGCGGGCGGGTGAGGGTGCGGGCCATGGCGGTGGCGATGCCGACGGCGAGCAGGATCAGGGCGCCGAGGGCGGCGATCCGGATCTCCAGGGCGGTGACGTCGTCGTCGCGCAGCCGCTCCAGGGACTTGATGCGCTTGTCGTAGAGCGCGGACTCGGCGCCGCGCATCGCGTCGACACGGGCGGAGAGCGCGGCCTCCAGCCGCTTGGTGCTGGTGCCGAGGTCGCTGTCGGAGAGCGTCGGCTCGTCCGTGAGGCCGGCGAGGTACTTCTCGGCGGAGTCGACCTCGGGACCGGTGACCGTGGAGTCGAAGCTGTCCCGTGCCTCCTTGGGCGCGCCCTCGCGGAAGTCGGCGAGGGCGGCGTCGGAGCGCACCCTGGCCTGCTGGGCGGCGGCGGAGAGCGCGTCGCGCTGCTCGGCATCGGCGTCCGAGGAGGTGCGGGACTCGGTCGGCAGGCCGGTGACCGGGTCGAAGACGATCTCGGTGCTGCTCGGCACGCCGAGGGCCGCGAGCAGCAGGCCGCGGGTGGCGGCGGCCTGCTGGACGGCGGTGTCCAGTTCGGCGAGGGCGTAGGCACCGGCGCCCGCGCGGGGCGGCATCCGCTCGGCCAGCTCCTCGGCCAGGGCGTGGAGTTCGGTGATCGCCTCCGAGTAGGCCTCGTGGGCTTCCAGGGCGGTGCTCTTGCCGGTGAGGGCGGCCCGGCGCAGCGTCGCGACGGCGTCGAGGTCCTCGCGCAGGGAGGCGGGCGTGTCGGTGTCGGCGCGCAGCTCCTCCACCTGCCGGTCGACGCGGGCGCTGCGCTGCTCGGACGGTGCCTTGGACCTGGGGCGGCCGGCGGCGATGTACGGGGTGACCTCGTCCCGTTCGTCGGCGAGGGAGTGAGCGAGGGTCAGCGCACCCTGGGCCTGCTCGGCGAGCGTCACCAGTTCCTGGGAGTCGTGCAGTTGCCCGGAGGCGGCGACGACGGAGGGTGCCCCGGCGCCGGCGATGGCGACGGCCACGACCGCCACGGCGACGATCAGACGGTTCCGTACGTGGGTGGGGCGGCCCTTGCCGACGGGAGCCGCCGACGGCGCCGGGGTGGAGATGCCGGGGGTCCGCTCCGCGTTCCCCTCGGGGGCCGTCTGCTTGCCTGTCCGACGAGGCCGCGTCTTCTGCACCGGTGCTCGCATTCCTCACTCGTGTACCCGGGGGCCCGGGTGGCGCTCCGTCAACTGGCCGGTCGGCGCACGCGCCCTGCGCCAAGCTCTGGGCTGCTCCCCCGCCGTCGACCGCACAGCGGGCGGGGAGGCCGCGAGAGCAGGGCAGGCCCCCGACCGGTTCCCGACCTTCCCAGTGCCGATGGCCGGTGGGCGCGCATCATCCGACCCGCCACCCGAAGGAGTGAACCCCGGACGGGAGTTGGGGAGCAAGTTCCCGTGGCGCGCGCGACGGGCCTGTGCGGCGCGCCGGTTGGACGTCCGCGACGGGCGGTGGCACTATGTGCCGCCACGCGTCACCGGAGTGCGGAATTCCAGCCCAAATCCGGCGCCTGACCTGCACCGCCGCGTCGATTCCGGTCATCATGCAGGCTATTTGCGGGCGCCGTGAAGGGGTCGTGCAGACTGGCTGGATGCGCACGGAACTCGTCTCGGAACCTGGCCTGGCCGACCACCCCAACGAGGACTTCGCGAGCGTCGGACTACCGGCCTCGGGGCAGGGTGGTTCACTCGTCGTGCTGGACGGTGTGACACCGCCCCGGAGCGCGACGGGTTGTCTGCATTCCGTGCCCTGGTTCACGGCGCGCCTCGGTGGAGCCCTGACCGAACTGACCGTTTCACTCCCGGATGTTCCCCTCGCCGAAGCCCTGTCCCGCGCCATCGCTCGTACCTCGGCCGCACACGCGGAAACCTGTGACCTTTCTCACCCGCGCACACCGCAGGCCACCGTGGTCCTGGCGCGGTGGTCCCCCTCCGCCGTCGAGTACCTGGTCCTGTCCGACTCGGCCCTGCTGGTGGAGGCCCCGGACGGCACGGTCACGGCCGTCCTGGACGACCGGCTGGCCCGGCTGCCCCGCTCGGCCCTCAGCACGGACGCGCTGGTCGACGCCACCCTCCGCAACAAGGAGGGCGGCTTTTTCACGGCCGCGGCCGACCCGGCGGTGACCGCGCGGGCGGTGACGGGAACGCTGCCGCGCACCGAGGTGAGGGCGCTCGCGGCGCTGACGGACGGGGCCGCGCGGTGGGTGGAGAAGTTCCGGGAGGGCGGCTGGGCGGACTGCCTCACGCTGGTGCGCAAGGAGGGCGCGCAGGCCCTGGTGGACCGGGTGCGGGAGCTGGAACGCGCGGACGCGGCGGGGACCCGGTCGTTCCTCGGCCGCAGCAAGACGCACGACGACGCGACGGTGGTCTACGCGGAGCTCTGAGCCCGTCGGACGTGGCTCACTTCTCCATCCCCCGGTTCAGTTCGTGCAGCAGCCGGGCCAGCTCCGTCACCTCGCGCGGGTTCCAGTCGGCCAGCCGGCGGGCGTAGCGGGCGCGGCGGGCCTCCCGTACCCGGCCGACGCGTTCCTGGCCCTCCGGGGTCAGGGTGATCAGCCAGGCCCGGCCGTCGGCCGGGTCGGGCTCACGGGCGACGAGGCCGAGTTGCTCCAGGGCGCGCAACTGGCGGGACATGGTCGCCTTGCCGACGCCGATGTAGGCGGCGAGTTCCGTGGCCCGCTGCCCGCCGCACTCGCCGAGCCGCACGAGAAGGCCGTACGCGGACGACTCCAGGTCGGGGTGGACCTCCCGGGCCATCTCCCCCTGGTTGGCCCGGGCCCGCCGGAGCAGAACCGTCAACTCCCGCTCCAGAGCCAGGAACTCCGGTTGGTTCACACCACTCCCGGACACGTCGGATTCGACTCCGCGACCGTCGCCGTTCCCGTCTTCGTGCACGTCAGTCCCTGCCTCGGTTTTACCGTTCCTGAAAGTTTCCGCCAGGGGCCGCCATCGCCCCAGCTCGGCAAGTATTTCGCAGGCGTAGACCATCGGCGGTTCCCCGCCCTCTTCCCAGCCGCCGTTCTACGTGCGTAGCGTCTTCCTCGGACCCTGAATGGCATGCCCACGCCAGGCCAGGGTTCTCCCCACCCACGCATCCCCCACCGAGCACCACCGAGCCATCGGAGGCACGTCATGCTCGTGCACAGATCCGGATCGGCCCGCGGGCGGCGCCTCGCCGTCTCCGGGATCCTGCTCGCCGCGTTCTCCCTCGTGTTCACCCTCCCCGCCCACTCCTCCTCGGCCGCCGACATCCCGCCCCGCGGCTCCGCCCACATGGGCATGGGAGTCGTGGAGCACGACGGACGGGGCGGCACGCCCGTCCCGGGCGACGCCACCCAGACGGAGGGCGTCGACGTCTCCAGCCACCAGGGCAACGTCGCCTGGTCGACCCTGTGGAACAGCGGGGTCAAGTGGGCCTACGTCAAGGCCACCGAGGGGACGTACTACACGAACCCCTACTTCGCCCAGCAGTACAACGGCTCGTACAACGTCGGCATGATCCGCGGCTCCTACCACTTCGCCACCCCGGACACGACCAGCGGCGCCGCCCAGGCCAACTACTTCGTCGACCACGGCGGCGGCTGGTCCCGCGACGGCAAGACACTGCCGGGCGCGCTGGACATCGAGTGGAACCCGTACGGGGCCGCCTGCTACGGCAAGACGCAGAGCCAGATGGTCTCCTGGATCCGCGACTTCCTGAACACCTACAAGTCGCGCACCGGCCGTGACGCCGTGATCTACACGGCCACCAGCTGGTGGACCCAGTGCACCGGCAACTACGGCGGCTTCGCCGCGTACAACCCGCTGTGGATCGCCCGCTACGCCTCGACGGTGGGCACCCTGCCGGCCGGCTGGGGGTACTACACGATGTGGCAGTACACCTCGTCCGGCCCGACGGTCGGCGACCACAACAAGTTCAACGGCGCCCTCGACCGCGTCCAGGCGCTCGCCAACGGCTGACCCGCACAGGGCGAGGCCCGGATCCCCCCGGCGCGTTCCAGGGGACCCGGGCCTCACCCCTCCCGGTACGCGTCCGTCACGCCGCGACCGGAACCTCCGGCCGCGCACCGCTCGTCGCCGGTGCGAGCGCCAGCTCCAGGACCTGGCGGACGTCGGTGACGGCGTGGACGTCCAGCTTGTCCAGCACCTCCGCCGGGACGTCGTCCAGGTCGGGCTCGTTGCGCTTGGGGATGATCACCGTGGTGACACCCGCCCGGTGCGCCGCGAGCAGCTTCTGCTTGACCCCGCCGATCGGCAGCACGCGGCCGGTCAGCGACACCTCGCCGGTCATCGCCACGTCCGTGCGGACCAGCCGGCCGGAGAGCAGCGACGCCAGCGCCGTCGTCATCGTGATGCCGGCGCTGGGGCCGTCCTTGGGGACCGCGCCCGCCGGGAAGTGGATGTGCACGCCCCGGTCCTTCAGGTCGGCCACCGGCAGCTCCAGCTCGGCGCCGCGGCTGCGCAGGAAGCTCAGCGCGATCTGCGCCGACTCCTTCATCACGTCGCCCAGCTGACCGGTCAGGGTCAGGCCCGCCGCGCCCGTCTCCGGGTCGGCGAGGGACGCCTCCACGTACAGGACGTCGCCGCCCGCGCCGGTGACCGCGAGGCCCGTGGCCACGCCCGGCACCGAGGTGCGCCGCTCGGCCGGGTCCTGGGCGGACTCGGGCACGTGGTGCGGCCGGCCGATCAGGTCGCGCAGGTCGGCGTCGGAGACGGTGAACGGCAGCTCCCGCTCGCCCAGCTCGTGCTGGGCCGCCACCTTGCGCAGCAGTCGGGCGATGGACCGCTCCAGGGTGCGCACGCCCGCCTCGCGCGTGTACTCGCCGGCCAGCTTGCGCAGCGCGCCCTCGTCGATCGTGACCTCGTCCTCGTCCAGGCCGGCCCGCTCCAGCTGGCGCGGGAGCAGGTGGTCGCGGGCGATGACGACCTTCTCGTCCTCGGTGTAGCCGTCGAGGCGGACCAGCTCCATGCGGTCGAGCAGGGCCTCCGGGATGGACTCCAGGACGTTGGCGGTGGCCAGGAAGACGACGTCGGACAGGTCGAGCTCGACCTCCAGGTAGTGGTCCCGGAAGGTGTGGTTCTGGGCCGGGTCGAGGACCTCCAGCAGGGCCGCGGCCGGGTCGCCCCGGAAGTCGGAGCCCACCTTGTCGATCTCGTCGAGGAGGACGACCGGGTTCATCGAGCCCGCCTCCTTGACCGCGCGGACGATCCGGCCGGGCAGCGCGCCGACGTACGTGCGCCGGTGGCCGCGGATCTCGGCCTCGTCGCGGACGCCGCCGAGGGCGACGCGGACGAACTTGCGGCCCATCGCGTGGGCGACGGACTCGCCCAGGCTGGTCTTGCCGACACCGGGCGGGCCCACCAGCGCCAGGACGGCGCCGCCGCGCCGCCCGCCGACGACGCCGAGGCCCCGGTCGCTGCGCCGCTTGCGCACCGCCAGGTACTCGGTGATCCGCTCCTTGACGTCCTGAAGGCCCGCGTGCTCGGCGTCCAGGACGGACTGGGCGCCCTGGATGTCGTAGGCGTCCTCGGTGCGGACGTTCCACGGGAGTTCGAGGACGGTGTCGAGCCAGGTGCGGATCCAGGAGCCCTCGGGCGACTGGTCGGAGGACCGCTCCAGCTTGTCGACCTCCTTGAGCGCGGCCTCACGGACCTTCTCCGGCAGGTCGGCGGCCTCGACACGGGCGCGGTAGTCGTCCGACTCCTCACCCTCCTGCTCGCCGTTGAGTTCCCGCAGCTCCTTGCGCACGGCTTCGAGCTGACGGCGCAGCAGGAACTCCCGCTGCTGCTTGTCGACGCCCTCCTGGACGTCCTTGGCGATGGTCTCGGCGACGTCCTGCTCGGCGAGGTGGTCGCGCAGGTGCTGGGTGGCGAGCTTCAGGCGGGCGACCGGGTCGGCGGTCTCCAGCAGCTCGACCTTCTGCTCGGTGGTGAGGAAGGGCGAGTAGCCGGAGTTGTCGGCGAGCGCGGAGACGTCCTCGATGGCCTGGACGCGGTCCACGACCTGCCAGGCGCCGCGCTTGCGCAGCCAGGCGGTGGCGAGCGCCTTGTACTCCTTGACAAGTGCGTCGACCTGCCCGGGCAGCGGCTCGGGCAGGGTCTCGTCGATCCGTGTCCCCTCGACCCACAGCGCGGCGCCGGGGCCGGTGGTGCCGGCGCCGATCCGCACACGGTCCCGGCCGCGGATCAGTGCCCCCGGGTCGCCGCCGGCCAGCCTGCCGACCTGCTCGACCGTGCCGAGGACGCCGGTGGCGGCGTGGGTGCCGTCGATGCGTGGGACGAGGAGCACCCGGGGTTTGCCGGACTCGGACCTCGCGGCGGCCTGGGCGGCCTCCACCGCGGCTCGTACCTCGGTGTCGCTCAGGTCCAGGGGGACGACCATTCCGGGCAGGACCACTTCGTCGTCGAGCGGCAGCACGGGCAGGGTGAGCGGTGTGTAGGCGGCGGACTCAGCAGCCATGATCTCCCCTTAGGCAGTCAAGTTGAGTTACATCGACTCAATGAAAGGGAGTCCCTGATTGTTCCCCAAGAGGTGTTCGCTCTGAGCGATCAAGGGCCGGGACCGCCCCGTCCCCTTGTCCGGGACCCCGTCGCACTCTCCCCAGGAGCACCGCCCAACGGCCCGGCATTCCCTGCCAGGATGGGCCGATGCCCATCACTTCCCACGACTCGTACGACATCCCCGAGGTGCTGGACCGTCGCGAGGGCCCGCACGGCGAGGTCGTCCTGCGCCGGCACGGGGCGCTGCTCCAGATCATCGCGAACGGCTGCTTCCTGATGGACACCTCCGACGGGCGCTCGGAGCGGCGCCTGGTCGACGCGGCGGCCGAGGCGCTCGACGCCCGCGGCGGGCGGGCCGCACCGCACCTGCTCATCGGCGGGCTCGGTGTCGGCTTCTCGCTCGCACACGCGGCAACCGACCCCCGCTGGGGCCGGATCGCGGTCGTCGAACGCGAGCGCGCCGTCATCGACTGGCACCGCGACGGGCCGCTGGCCGCGCTGTCCGCCGAGGCTCTGGCCGATCCGCGCGCGCGGATCGTGGAAGCGGACCTGGTGACGTACGTCAATGAGACTTCCGACACGTACGACGCGCTCTGTCTCGACATCGACAACGGCCCCGGCTGGACCGTCACCGAGGGCAACGACGGACTGTACGCACCGGCCGGACTGGCGGGCTGCGCACGGGTGTTGAGGCCGGGCGGGGTACTTGCCGTATGGTCCGCACAGCCCTCTCCGGAATTCGAAGAAACCTTGCGTAATGCCGGGTTCCAGCAGGTGCGTACCGAAGAGATCCCCGTTGCCCGGGGCGTTCCGGACGTCGTCCACATCGGCGTCGGGCCTGGATAGCAAAGGCGCCGTGACTCCCCGTACGCTGCTGACCTGACGCGGTCATTCAAGCGTCAATCGCAGTCATGCGCAGACGAGGAATCACCCCACTGATTCCGGTAAGCACACCTCAGGGGCGGGCGATGGAGCAGACACAGACCTCCCACAACGGCACGGGGACGGCCACCCAGGGCGCACAGCGCCGGGTGCTGGTGGTCGAGGACGACCAGACGATCGTGGACGCCATCGCGACCCGCCTGCGCGCCGAGGGGTTCCTGGTGCAAACGGCGGGCGACGGGCCGGCCGCCGTCGACACGGCCGAGGCCTGGCAGCCCGACCTGCTGATCCTCGACATCATGCTGCCCGGCTTCGACGGCCTGGAGGTCTGCCGCCGCGTGCAGGCCCAGCGTCCGGTGCCGGTGCTGATGCTCACCGCGCGCGACGACGAGACGGACATGCTGGTCGGACTCGGCGTGGGCGCCGACGACTACATGACCAAGCCCTTCTCGATGCGTGAGCTGGCCGCGCGGGTCCACGTCCTGCTGCGCCGGGTGGAGCGGGCCGTCGTGGCCGCCTCGACGCCGCGCAGCGGCATCCTGCGCCTCGGCGAGCTGGAGATCGACCACGCGCAGCGCCGGGTGCGGGTGGGCAGCGAGGACGTCCACCTCACCCCCACCGAGTTCGACCTCCTGGTGTGCCTGGCGAACACCCCGCGCGCGGTGCTCTCCCGCGAGCAGCTGCTGGCCGAGGTGTGGGACTGGGCGGACGCCTCCGGCACCCGGACCGTCGACAGCCACATCAAGGCGCTGCGCAGGAAGATCGGCGCCGAGCGCATCCGCACGGTGCACGGCGTGGGCTACGCGCTGGAGACGCCGACGCCATGAGCGGGGGACGGGAGGCCGCACGGAGGAGCCCCGGTCCTCGGAACACCGGGGAGCCCTGGGGCGGCGTACGCCCGTTCTCGATCAAGACCAAGCTGGGTGCGCTGGTCGTCACGTCGGTGCTGATCACCACCGGGCTGTCGGTGATAGCGGTGCACACCAAGACGGAGCTGCGCTTCATCACGGTCTTCTCGATGATCGCCACGCTGCTGATCACGCAGTTCGTGGCCCACTCGCTGACCGCGCCGCTGGACGAGATGAACGCCGTGGCCCGGTCCATCTCGCACGGCGACTACACGCGCCGGGTGCGCGAGAACCGCCGCGACGAGCTGGGCGACCTGGCCGTCACCATCAACCGCATGGCGGACGACCTGGAGGCCCAGGACCTCCAGCGCAAGGAGCTGGTGGCGAACGTCTCGCACGAGCTGCGCACCCCCATCGCGGGCCTGCGCGCGGTGCTGGAGAACATCGTCGACGGGGTCACCGAGGCCGACCCGGAGACCATGCGCACGGCCCTCGGGCAGACCGAGCGGCTCGGCCGGCTGGTGGAGACGCTGCTGGACCTCTCCCGCCTGGACAACGGCGTCATACCGCTGCGCAAGCGGCGCTTCGAGGTGTGGCCGTACCTCTCGGGCGTGCTGAAGGAGGCCAACATGGTCGCCTCGGCACGCGCGGGCATCGCCTCCGGCTCCGGCAGTCACACCCGCACCGACGTCCACCTGGCCCTCGACGTCTTCCCGGCGGACCTGACGGCGCACGCGGACCCCGAGCGCATCCACCAGGTGGTCGCCAACCTCATCGACAACGCGGTCAAGCACAGCCCGCCGCACGGCCGGGTGACGGTCAGGGCGCGCCGCGGGGAACTGCCCGAGTCCCTCGAACTGGAGGTCCTCGACGAGGGTCCGGGCATTCCGCGGTCGGAGTGGCGCCGGGTCTTCGAGCGGTTCAACCGGGGTTCGGTCTCCCGGCCGCACGGTCCGGGCAGCGACGGCGGCACCGGGCTCGGCCTGGCGATCGCGCGCTGGGCGGTGGATCTGCACGGCGGCCGGATCGGTGTGGCCGAATCCGAGCGGGGCTGCCGCATCCGCATCACTCTTCCGGGCCTGCCGTCGGCGTCGAGTTGACGTAGGGTTCGAAGCGGAGCGCCAAGATCCACTGGCATCCGCGCTGGCGGACACGTGTGATCAGGCACAGGCCCGCGTTTTCTTCGCGCCGGGTCACGGTCTCCCCTTCCCGCGCGCAACGGAACCTCGCTTGTTTCCCGCCATTTCCAGCGCCGAAACACGGCCTGCAGTGTGACTTACGCGACGATGAACGAGCCCGGCCTGACCTTCCGGGTCCGGGAGGCGTAGCCTTGATTCCCGCTGTCCACCATCTTGTGAAGCGGAAGAGGGCGGTTCTCGCCGTGTCGCCACAGTCCCCCAGTAACTCGAGCATCTCGACCGACACCGACCAAGCGGGCAAGAACCCCGCTGCCGCGTTCGGTGCCAATGAGTGGCTCGTCGACGAGATCTATCAGCAGTACCTCCAGGACCCGAACTCCGTGGACCGAGCCTGGTGGGACTTCTTCGCCGACTACAAGCCCGGGGCGCCCGCCGCCCAGGCCGCCCCCGGTGCCACGGGCACGGACACCGCCGGCGCCCCGCAGGCCGCGCCGGCACCGGCGCCCCAGGCGCAGGCTGCCGCCCCGGCGCAGGCCCCGGCGGCCCCCCAGCCGGCCGCCCCCGCGAAGCCGGCGGCACAGCCCCCGGCCGCTGCGGCCCCTGCAGCTCCCGCGGCACCCGCGGCTCCCGCACCGCAGCCCGCCGCGCCCAAGCCCGCCGCCAAGCCGCAGGCGAAGGCCGCCGCGCCCGCCAAGGACGCCACCGCCGCCCCCGAGGGGCCCGAGCTGGTGACCCTGCGCGGCCCCGCCGCCGCGGTCGCGAAGAACATGAACGCCTCGCTGGAGCTGCCCACGGCCACGTCCGTGCGCGCGGTCCCGGTGAAGCTGCTGTTCGACAACCGCATCGTCATCAACAACCACCTCAAGCGCGCCCGGGGCGGGAAGATCTCCTTCACGCACCTGATCGGCTACGCGATGGTGCAGGCCATCAAGGCCATGCCGGCGATGAACCACTCGTTCGGCGAGAAGGACGGCAAGCCGACGCTCGTCAAGCCGGCGCACGTCAACCTCGGCCTCGCCATCGACCTGGTCAAGCCCAACGGCGACCGCCAGCTGGTCGTCGCGGCGATCAAGAAGGCCGAGACCATGAACTTCTTCGAGTTCTGGCAGGCCTACGAGGACATCGTCCGCCGCGCCCGCGAGGGCAAGCTGACGATGGACGACTTCACCGGCGTCACGGTCTCCCTGACCAACCCCGGCGGCCTCGGCACCGTCCACTCGGTGCCGCGTCTGATGCCCGGCCAGTCGGTCATCATGGGCGTCGGCTCCATGGACTATCCGGCGGAGTTCCAGGGCACCAGCCAGGACACCCTGAACAAGCTCGGCATCTCGAAGGTCATGACGCTCACGTCGACCTACGACCACCGGGTCATCCAGGGCGCCGCCTCCGGCGAGTTCCTGCGCCAGGTCGCCAACCTGCTCCTGGGTGAGAACGGCTTCTACGACGACATCTTCAAGGCGCTGCGCATCCCCTACGAGCCGGTCCGCTGGCTCAAGGACATCGACGCCTCGCACGACGACGACGTCACCAAGGCCGCCCGCGTCTTCGAGCTGATCCACTCCTACCGGGTCCGCGGCCACGTCATGGCCGACACCGACCCGCTGGAGTACCAGCAGCGCAAGCACCCCGACCTGGACATCACCGAGCACGGGCTCACCCTGTGGGACCTGGAGCGCGAGTTCGCGGTCGGCGGTTTCGCCGGCAAGTCCCTGATGAAGCTGCGCGACATCCTCGGCGTGCTGCGCGACTCGTACTGCCGCACCACCGGCGTCGAGTTCATGCACATCCAGGACCCGAAGCAGCGCAAGTGGATCCAGGACCGCATCGAGCGCTCGCACACCAAGCCGGAGCGCGAGGAGCAGCTGCGCATCCTGCGCCGGCTGAACGCGGCGGAGGCCTTCGAGACCTTCCTGCAGACCAAGTACGTCGGCCAGAAGCGCTTCTCCCTGGAGGGCGGCGAGTCCGTCATCCCGCTGCTGGACGCGGTCATCGACTCGGCGGCCGAGTCCCGCCTGGACGAGGTCGTCATCGGCATGGCCCACCGCGGCCGGCTGAACGTGCTGGCCAACGTCGTCGGCAAGTCGTACGCGCAGATCTTCCGCGAGTTCGAGGGCAACCTCGACCCGAAGTCGATGCACGGCTCCGGTGACGTGAAGTACCACCTGGGCGCCGAGGGCACCTTCACCGGCCTGGACGGCGAGCAGATCAAGGTCTCGCTGGTCGCCAACCCCTCGCACCTGGAGGCGGTCGACCCGGTCCTGGAGGGCGTCGCCCGCGCCAAGCAGGACATCATCAACAAGGGCGGCACGGACTTCACCGTCCTGCCGGTGGCGATCCACGGCGACGCGGCCTTCGCGGGCCAGGGCGTGGTGGCCGAGACCCTGAACATGTCCCAGCTGCGCGGTTACCGCACCGGCGGCACGGTCCACGTCGTCATCAACAACCAGGTCGGCTTCACCGCGGCCCCCGAGTCCTCGCGTTCCTCCATGTACGCGACGGACGTGGCCCGCATGATCGAGGCCCCGATCTTCCACGTGAACGGCGACGACCCGGAGGCCGTGGTCCGCGTCGCGCGGCTCGCCTTCGAGTTCCGTCAGGCGTTCAACAAGGACGTGGTGATCGACCTCATCTGCTACCGCCGCCGCGGTCACAACGAGTCGGACAACCCGGCCTTCACCCAGCCGCTGATGTACGACCTGATCGACAAGAAGCGCTCGGTGCGCAAGCTGTACACCGAGTCCCTCATCGGTCGCGGCGACATCACCCTGGAAGAGGCCGAGCAGGCGCTGCAGGACTACCAGGGCCAGCTGGAGAAGGTCTTCACCGAGGTCCGCGAGGCCGTCTCCCAGCCGACCGCCGCCGAGCCCTCGGACCCGCAGGCCGAGTTCCCGGTGGCCGTGAACACCGCGGTCAGCGCCGAGACCGTCAAGCGGATCGCCGAGTCCCAGGTCAACATCCCCGACCACGTCACCATCCACCCGCGTCTGCTGCCGCAGCTGCAGCGCCGCGCGGCGATGGTCGAGGACGGCACGATCGACTGGGGCATGGGCGAGACCCTCGCCGTCGGCTCCCTCCTCCTGGAGGGCGTCCCGGTCCGCCTGGCGGGCCAGGACTCGCAGCGCGGCACCTTCGGCCAGCGCCACGCGGTCGTCATCGACCGCGAGACGGGCGACGAGTTCACGCCGCTGCTGTACCTGTCCGAGGACCAGGCCCGGTACAACGTCTACAACTCCCTGCTCTCCGAGTACGCGGCCATGGGCTTCGAGTACGGCTACTCGCTGGCCCGCCCGGACGCGCTGGTGATGTGGGAGGCGCAGTTCGGCGACTTCGTCAACGGCGCGCAGACGGTCGTGGACGAGTTCATCTCGTCGGCCGAGCAGAAGTGGAGCCAGACCTCCGGCGTGACCCTCCTCCTGCCGCACGGCTACGAGGGCCAGGGCCCGGACCACTCCTCGGCCCGCCCGGAGCGCTTCCTCCAGCTCTGCGCGCAGAACAACATGACGGTCGCGATGCCGACCCTGCCGTCGAACTACTTCCACCTCCTGCGGTGGCAGGTGCACAACCCGCACCACAAGCCGCTGGTCGTCTTCACCCCGAAGTCGATGCTGCGCCTGAAGGCCGCGGCCTCGAAGGCGGAGGAGTTCACGACGGGCCAGTTCCGCCCGGTCATCGGCGACGAGTCGGTCGAGGCGGCCGCGGTCAGGAAGGTCGTCTTCTGCGCCGGCAAGGTCTACTACGACCTCGACGCCGAGCGGAAGAAGCGCGGCGTCACGGACACGGCGATCATCCGCATCGAGCGCCTGTACCCGCTGCCGGGTGCCGAGCTCCAGGCGGAGATCGCCAAGTACCCGAACGCCGAGAAGTACCTGTGGGCCCAGGAGGAGCCGGCGAACCAGGGTGCCTGGCCGTTCATCGCGCTCAACCTGATCGACCACCTGGACCTGGCGGTCGGCGCCGACGTCCCGCACGGCGAGCGCCTGCGCCGCATCTCGCGGCCGCACGGCTCGTCCCCGGCCGTCGGTTCCGCCAAGCGGCACCAGGCCGAGCAGGAGCAGCTGGTGCGTGAGGTGTTCGAGGCGTAAGCCCTCGATCCGGCCCCACGCGTGAGGGCCCGGTCACCGTACCGACGGTGACCGGGCCCTTCGGCGTTCCGTCCCGCACCCGGGGCCGTACGGGTCGGGTGCGGGCCGCGCCTATCCTGGGACCAGCGGTTCCGACGGAAACCGACCCCGTCCGAACCTGTCCCACCCTGTCCCACCCGGCCGACCCTTTCGACGGAGAGCACGTTGTACTTCACCGACCGCGGCATCGAGGAACTGGAGAAGCGGCGCGGCGAGGAGGAGGTCACCTTCGAGTGGCTCGCCGAGCAGCTGCGCACCTTCGTCGACCTGAACCCGGACTTCGAGGTGCCGGTGGAGCGGCTGGCGACGTGGCTGGCACGGATGGACGACGAGGACGACGAGTAAGCAGGTCCGCAGGCCGGAACCGGGGTACGCCGCAGCTCCGCGCGGAGTCGGGTACGCCGCGCCTGCGTGTGCCCTCAGGGCGCCGTGAGAGGCCGTACGCCCTGCATCACCAGAAGGGTTCCTTGACTTTCCGTAGCCGCGATATATCGTGAATAGCGGGGACGCGATATGGCGCGTTCGGTCGAGGAGGTCTGCACGATGTCCGAGTGGTCCGTCGCGGAACCCGGGAAGCTCACCTTCGACGAGTCCGTGAGCGAGCTCCACGTCCGCATCGTCAACGGAACGGTGAACGTGGTGGGCACGAACGAGCCCTCCGCCCGCCTGCAGGTCTCCGAGATCGAGGGACCACCCCTGATCGCGACCCACCAGGACGGCATACTCACGGTGGCCTACGAGGACCTGCCCTGGAAGGACTTCCTCAAGTGGCTCGACCACAGGGGCCGGCGCCGCAGGGCGGTGGTCTCCCTGACCGTGCCCTCGCACACGCGGGTGGAGGTCGGCGTGGTGAGCGCCGCGGCCGTGGTCTCCGGGATCGAGGGAAGCACCGAGGTGAAGGGCGTCTTTGGGGACACCGCACTGGTGAGCCTCGCGGGCCCGGTCCGCGCGCACACCGTCTCCGGGAACGTGGAGGCCCAGGCCCTCTCCGGCGACCTGCGCTTCAACTCCGTCTCCGGGGACCTGACGGTGGTGGAGGCGGGTTCCTCCGTGCGGGCCGAGTCGGTGAGCGGGTCGATGATCGTCGACCTGGACACGTCCGGCGGACCCACCGACATCGGCTGACCAGCGTCTCGGGCGAGATCGCCATCCGACTGCCCCAGCCGGCCGACGCGCAGGTGGAGGCGCACACGGCCGGCGGCACCGTCTCCAACGCCTTCGAGGACCTGCGGGTGACCGGCCAGTGGGGGGCCAAGCGGATCACCGGCCGGCTCGGCGCGGGCAACGGCAGGCTGAAGGCCACGACGGTCTCCGGCTCGATCGCTCTGCTGCGCCGTCCGACGGTGGAGGGCACGCCCGGCGACTCGGGGGACAATTCCGCTTCCGGCCCAGACCACGGCGCCACCGGCGCCCCGGCCGACGGCACGACCGACAAGAAGGTGCTCTGACATGCCTCCCGTCTTCGCCCACGGCCGTCTCCGCCTCTACCTCCTCAAGCTCCTGGACGAGGCCCCGCGCCACGGCTACGAGGTGATCCGGCTCCTCGAAGAACGCTTCCAGGGCCTGTACGCACCGTCGGCGGGCACGGTGTATCCGCGCCTGGCCAAGCTGGAGGCCGAGGGCCTGGTCACCCACACCACCGAGGGCGGCCGCAAGGTGTACGCCATCACCGACGCCGGCCGCGCCGAGCTGTCCGAACGCAGTGGCGAGCTGGCCGACCTGGAGCTGGAGATCCGGGAGTCGGTAGCCGAACTCGCCGCCGAGATCCGGGCCGACGTACGCGGCGCGGCGGGCGATCTGCGCCGGGAGATGCGGGCCGCGCTCGGCGCGGCCCGCCGGGACACCGGCTCCGGTGCGGACGGCGCGGGGGACGGGTCCGCCACCGACGCCGCGGACGCCGACGAGAAGGATGCCTGGCGCGCCGCCAAGGAGGAGATGCGGCGGGTCAAGCAGGAGTGGAAGGAGCAGGCCCGACGCGCCAAGGACGAGAGCCGCCGGGCCCGCGAGGAAGCCCAGCGGGCCCGGCGCCAGGCCAAGGAGGCGCAGGAACGGGCCTGGGCCCAGGCGCAGGAGGAGGTGCAGCGCATCACCCAGCGGGTCCAGGAGCAGATGCAGGACCACTTCCCGCGGGGCGACTGGCCGACGGGGCTGCGCGAGGGCCTGGGCGAACTGGCCAAGGGGGTCGGCGAGTTCGGGAAGGACTTCGGCAAGGAGTTCGGGAAGGACTGGGGTTTCGGCCGCACCGACCCGACCGCCCAGCGGACGGAGCGCCCCGCGCCCTCCGAGCGTCCTTCCTCCCCCGAGTACTCCGCCACCCCCGAAAACTTCCCGGCCGGTTACGTCCCGGCCTGGGCCCACGAGGACGCAGCGGACTCCACCGGCGACCCGGCCCGCGATCTGGACCGGCTGCTGGACCGTTTCCGGGACGACATCCGTGACGCGGCACGGGACCACGGCGTGACTCCCGACCAGCTCCGCGACGCCCGCCATCAGTTGTCGACGGCCGCGGCGCACATCGGCGTGATACTGCGCGCCCCGAAGGCCTGAGCCCCGGCCCGGCTCCCCCGGCCCCGGCGCCCCCGGCGCGCCGCCGCAGGCGCCTCGCAGGGGGCGCCGCGCGCATCAGGCGCAGGCCTCCCCCGTGCCACCGCCCAGCACCCTGGTCAGCGACTCGTGGGTCACGCCGTGGTCGGCGAGCGCCTCGGCCGGCACACCGGGACGGACGGTCAGGGCCAGGAGGATGTGCTCGTCCCCGACGCGCCGGTCGCGCCGGGCGACGGCGATCCGCAGGGCCTTCTCCAGCACCTCCTTGGCTTCCCGGCTGAAGCTGCGGTGCCCGGACCACCAACGCCTGTCCTTCCGGTCGCCGGACATCGCGCCGACGCCGTGCGCCTCCTCCACCCGGGCGACGATCTCCGAGACGTCGATCCCCAGCCCGGCGAGGGCGTCGGTCTCGGCCCGAGACAGACCGGCACGGCGCCGCGCCTGCGCCAAGGACCGCCGTACCGAGTCCTTGCGCTCGCCCGCCCCGAGCGCCGACAGCGCGAAGGAGGCGCGACTGCCCTCGCGATCCAGCAGGGCGAGCAGCAAGTGCTCGGCGTCGACGGTGTGCGCCCGCGCCCCCTCGGCGTGCTCCACCGCCCCCTGCACCACGGCTCGGGCGTCGTTGGTGAACCGCTCGAACATCAATGCCTCCCGTACTTCTTGTGCACGGCCTGCCTGCTGACCCCGAGCTCCGTGGCGATCTCCTGCCACGACCAGCCCTGATTGCGCGCGCCGCGCACCTGCACCGCCTCCAGCTGCTCCAACAGCCTCCGCAGCGCGGCGACGGCCCGCAGCCCGACCCGGGGGTCGCGATCGCCCGCACGCGCGGCGAGATCCGTTGCTTCGCTCATGAAGTCAACTTAGGTTGACAGACCTCGGGCGTCAACCCTCGTTGACACCCGGGACGGCTCGGAGAACGCGAACGGCGGGCCCGGAGGACCGGACCCGCCGCCGACGGTCGTGAGGAGGGATCAGGAACCGCTGAGCACGATCTTGCCGAACTGCTCACCGGAGGCCATCCGCTCGAACCCCTCACGGGCCCGGTCCATCGGCAGCACCTCGTCGATGACAGGACGCACGCCGGTGGCGGCGCAGAAGGAGAGCAGGTCCTCCAGCTCGTCCTTGGTACCCATCGTGGAGCCGACGACCTTGAGCTCGAGGAAGAAGATCCGGGTCAGTTCGGCGTGGGAGGGCCGGTCGCCGCTGGTGGCGCCGGAGATGACGAGCGTGCCGCCGGGCCGCAGCGACTTCACCGAGTGGGACCAGGTGGCGGCGCCCACCGTCTCGATGACGGCATCGACCCGCTGCGGCAGCCGCGCGCCCGGCTCGACGGCCTCCACGGCACCCAGCTCCACGGCCCGCTTCCGCTTGGCCTCGTCCCGGCTGGTCGCGAAGACCCGCAGCCCCGCGGCCCTGCCGAGCACGATCGCAGCCGTGGCGACCCCACCGCCGGCACCCTGCACCAGCACCGAGTCACCCGGACGCACTCCGGCGTTGGTGAACAGCATCCGGTACGCGGTCAGCCAGGCGGTCGGCAGACAGGCGGCCTCCTCGAAGGAGAGCTCCTTGGGCTTCGGCAGGATGTTCCAGGCCGGCACGGCGACCCGCTCGGCGAACGTCCCCGGGTAGCGTTCCGTGAGGATGGAACGGGGCTCGTCGGGGCCGACCCCGTGGCCGGTCTGGCCGATCACGGAGTGCAGGACGACCTCGTTGCCGTCCTCGTCGACACCGGCGGCGTCGCAGCCGAGGATCATCGGCAGCCGGTCCTCGGGGAGGCCGACGCCGCGCAGGGACCACAGGTCGTGGTGGTTGAGGGAGGCGGCCCTGACATCGACGACACTCCAGCCGGGGCGGGCCTCAGGAGCAGGGCGCTCCCCCAACTCGAGGCCGGTCAGCGGCTGGTCGCGGTCGATTCGGGCGGCGTAGACAGCGAACATGACCTTGACGATAGGTTCCCCACCCGCCATCGGAAACCACCCGACCATGTGACACACACCCTCTTGCACCACCCGGCCACGCAAGCCGAGAGTGGGAGAGGCACCCCGCACCGCCGGGCTGCGGACCCACCCCCCGCACCCACGGCTCCGGCTCGACGCACCCGAACAGCGAACGGCCCCGTCCACCAGGACAGGGCCGTTCACACCACTGGGCGTCACACCGTCACCGGCGCGCAACCCCCTCCGCCCGGGCCGCCGCAGCCACCGCAGCCGTAACCGCCGGCGCAACCCGCTCGTCGAACGGCGACGGAATGACGTAGTCCGCCGCAAGGTCGTCACCGACGACCGACGCCAGCGCCTCGGCCGCCGCCAGCTTCATGCCCTCGGTGATCCGCGACGCCCGCACCTGCAGCGCGCCCGCGAAGATGCCCGGGAACGCCAGCACGTTGTTGATCTGGTTCGGGAAGTCCGACCGCCCCGTCGCGACGACCGCCGCGTACTTGTGCGCGACCTCCGGGTGCACCTCGGGGTTCGGGTTGGCCATCGCGAAGACGAACGCGCCCTCGGCCATCGAGGCCACCGCCGGCTCCGGCACCGTACCGCCGGAGACGCCGATGAACACGTCGGCGCCGGACAGGGCCGCCTCCAGCGAGCCGGACAGTCCCGCCTTGTTGGTGAAGGAGGCCAGCTCCCGCTTGACGGCGGTCAGGTCGTCCCGGTCCGCCGAGACGATGCCCTTGCGGTCGGCGACCGCGACGTCCCCGATACCGGCCTCCACCAGCATCTTGGCGATGGCGACACCGGCCGCGCCGGCGCCCGAGATCACCGCCCGCAGCTCACCCAGCGTCCGTCCGCTCAGCCGCGCCGCGTTCCGCAGCGCCGCCAGCGTCACGACCGCCGTGCCGTGCTGGTCGTCGTGGAAGACCGGGATGTCGAGGCGCTCCTGGAGCTTGCGCTCGATCTCGAAGCACCGCGGCGCCGAGATGTCCTCCAGGTTCACGCCGCCGAAGGAGGGCGCGAGCCGGACCACCGTCTCGACGATGTCGTCGGCGTCCGTGCAGGCGAGCGCGATCGGGACCGCGTCCACACCGCCGAACTGCTTGAACAGAATCGCCTTCCCTTCCATCACCGGAAGAGAGGCCTCGGGGCCGATGTCCCCGAGTCCCAGCACCGCCGTACCGTCCGTCACGACCGCCACGACCGACGACTTCCAGGTGTAGTCGTGGACGAGGTCGGGCTGCTCGGCGATCGCGCTGCACACTTTCGCGACGCCGGGCGTGTACGCCAGGGACAGGTCGTCCTTGTCCCGGACCGGCACGGTGGCCTGCACGGCCATCTTGCCGCCGCGGTGCAGCGCGAACGCGGGGTCGAAGGAGTCGAGGGGCTCCGGCCCCGCCTCCTGCTCCGTACCGGCGTCGCTGTCGCTGCGAGGATTGACGATCTCCGCTGCCACTTTGTCTTACCCCTTAAGAGTTCATGGATTGAGGGTTTGTCCACTCCTGGTGAGGAATGGGCGGGCACCGCGCAGGGAGATGGCCGCCTAGGCCACACGGACCCCTGCGCGACGGGCGCGCCGCACACGCGCCCTGAGCCCCTGATGAGGGGTGTAAAGAACCTTCATACCCGACGGACGTCCCTGGCGACGAGTCCGATAAGGGGGAGCTCACATGTCGGACCTCGCACGCCGCATGCCGGTGACATGGCTCATAGCCGGGGATCCGGACAACTTCTCCAGGCCCCTTGACAGAGCCGGAGAACAGGCTTTCAACGGCCGCTCACGCCATCGAACGATGCCCGTATTTCGAGAAATACCGAAGATCTTCCGGCCGGAAGGATCGATTCCCGCAAAGGTTCGGTCGTGATGTACCGACCTGGTGCGTTTCGAGTGGTCACCCGTTATCCGATTTTGACATGACGGTCACCCTGAACGGCCGAGTCCGAATGGCAAGATGCCGTAATCACACGAGGTCGCGACACTCGAAGGCGTGTGCTCTCGTCGACCCACAACGCCCGTCGGTTCCCCGGCGGGCGTCCCGTCCCATCGGCTACTCCCTCATCCGCCGGAGGAACCACCATGACCGCAAGCTCCACCCGTCGTACGACCGCCGCGTACTCCCGGCCAGCAGCGGTCGGTGCGATCGCGGTCGCAGGCGCCCTGCTGCTCGCCGGATGCGGCGACCAGACCGAGAACAGCGACTCCGGCAGCAGCGACACCCAGTCCGCCGTGGGTGCCCCGTTGGCCGAGAAGCTGCCCCAGTCGATCCGTGACAAGGGCGTCATAAAGGTCGGTTCCGACATCGCCTACGCTCCGGTCGAGTTCAAGGACGACTCCGGTAAGACGGCCGGTATCGACCCCGACCTCGCGGACGCCCTGGGCAAGCAGCTCGGCGTCCGGTTCGAGTTCGAGAACGGCACCTTCGACACGCTGATCACCGGCCTGCGCTCCAAGCGGTACGACATCGCCATGTCCGCGATGACCGACACCAAGGACCGTCAGGAGGGCATCGACGCCGACACCGGCAAGAAGGTCGGCGAGGGCGTCGACTTCGTCGACTACTTCACCGCCGGTGTCTCGATCTACACCAAGAAGGGCGACGACCGGGGCATCAAGACCTGGTCCGACCTGTGCGGCAAGAAGCTCGTGGTGCAGCGGGGCACCGTCTCGGAGGACCTGGCCAAGGCCGAGAGCGCGAAGTGCCCGGCCGGCAAGAAGATCTCCATGCAGCCCTTCGACAACGACCAGCAGGCCCAGACCCGCCTTCGCGCGGGCGGCGCCGACGCCGGCTCGTCCGACTTCCCGGTCGCGGCGTACGCGGTGAAGACCTCCGGCGGCGGCAACGACTTCCAGCTCGTCGGCGAGCAGGTCGAGGCCGCGCCGTACGGCATCGCGGTCGGCAAGGGCAACACCCAGCTGCGCGACGCGCTGAAGGCGGCGCTCGACGCGGTCATCGCGAACGGCGAGTACAAGAAGATCCTCGACAAGTGGGGCGTGGCGGAAGGCGCCGTCACGGAAGGCACCATCAACGGCGGCAAGTGACCGCGCGGCGGGCACTGAAAGGCAACATCCGTGACTGTTGACATCGACAAGAGGGCGGGCGGTCCGGCCGACACCCCGCCGGCCGGTCCGGAGGCCATCAAGGCCATCCCGGTCCGCCACTACGGGCGCTACGTGTCCGCGGCCGTCGCGATCGCACTGCTGGCCGCGGTCGTCTACGCGTTCTCCCAGGGCAAGATCAACTGGGGTGCGATCCCGGACTACTTCTTCGACGACCGCATCCTGACCGGCATGGGCAAGACGCTCCTGATCACCGTCCTGGCCATGCTGATCGGCATCGTCGGCGGCATCCTGCTCGCCGTGATGCGGCTGTCGAAGAACCCGGTGACGTCGTCCATCGCGTGGTTCTACATCTGGTTCTTCCGCGGCACGCCGGTCCTGGTGCAGTTGGTCGTCTGGTTCAACCTGGGCCTGGTCTTCGAGTACATCAACCTGGGCCCGGTCTACCGCGACGAGTGGTCGGACTTCATGACGCCGTTCCTGACGGCACTGCTCGGCCTCGGCCTCAACGAGGCCGCGTACATGGCGGAGATCTGCCGTGCCGGTCTCCTCGCGGTCGACGAGGGCCAGACCGAGGCGGCGCACGCGCTCGGCATGAGCCACGCCAAGACGCTGCGCCGGATCGTGGTCCCGCAGGCGATGCGCGTGATCGTGCCGCCCACGGGCAACGAGGTCATCAACATGCTGAAGACGACCTCGCTGGTGTCGGTCGTCCAGTACTCCGAGTTGTTCCGCGTCGCGCAGGACATCGGCCAGACCTCCGGCGCCCCGGCCGAGATGCTGTTCCTGGCCGCGGCCTGGTACCTGCTGCTGACCTCGATCTTCAGCGTGGGGCAGTACTACCTGGAGCGCTACTACGCCCGCGGCTCCAGCCGCCAGCTGCCGGCGACGCCGTGGCAGAAGATCAGGGCGAACCTGCTGTCCCTGTCGAACCGACCCACGGCGGGAGGTGCCGCATGACCGCCATGGTCAAGGCCGAGGGCGTCCACAAGTCCTTCGGCCCCGTCGAGGTCCTCAAGGGCATCGACCTGGAGGTGAAGGCCGGCGAGGTGTTCTGCCTCATCGGGCCCTCCGGCTCCGGCAAGTCCACCTTCCTCAGGTGTATCAACCACCTCGAGAAGATCAACGCCGGGCGGCTTTACGTCGACGGAGAGCTGGTCGGCTACCGCCAGAAGGGTGACAAGCTCTACGAGCTCAAGGACAGCGAGGTCGCCCTCAAGCGCCGGGACATCGGCATGGTCTTCCAGCGCTTCAACCTGTTCCCGCACATGACGGCGCTGGAGAACGTCATGGAGGCGCCGGTGCAGGTCAAGGGCGTGAGCAAGGCCCAGGCCAAGGAGCGCGCACGCCAGTTGCTGGAGCGCGTGGGGCTGGGCGACAAGGCCGGCAACTACCCCACGCAGCTGTCCGGCGGCCAGCAGCAGCGGGTCGCGATCGCCCGGGCCCTCGCAATGGACCCCAAGCTGATGCTGTTCGACGAGCCGACCTCGGCCCTGGACCCGGAGCTGGTCGGTGACGTGCTCGACGTCATGCGCGACCTGGCGGAGTCCGGCATGACGATGGTCGTCGTCACCCACGAGATGGGCTTCGCCCGCGAGGTGGGCGACAGCCTGGTCTTCATGGACAACGGCGTGGTGGTCGAGTCGGGCAACCCGCGCGACGTCCTGACGGACCCGCAGCACGAGCGGACGAAGGCGTTCCTGTCCAAGGTCCTCTGAGCATCCGCACGACGGCGGCCCGGACGACGACCGGACGACGGACCGAAGGGGCGGTACGGATCTCCGTACCGCCCCTTCGGTCGTGCTCGTGGACCAGCCCCGCGGAACTCGCGGACCAGCCCCGCGGAACCCGTGGATCAGCCCCGCGGAACCCGTGGGCCAGCCCCGCGGAACCCGTGGATCGGTCGCGGACTACTTGAGCGCCAGCAGCAGCGTGTCCGACGGCGAGCACCACACCGGCCGCGCCTCGCCGAAGCCCTTCTCGCGCAGCACGCGCGCGTGCCACGCCGCCGAGGGCATCTCGCCGGCGGCGTGCTCACCGTAGATCTCGAACCGGCGGGCCGTGGGCTCGGCGAGGACCGGGTCCTTCCCGGCGAGCTGCCACCACTCGGCCCAGTCGAGTGCGCCCGCACTCTTGGCGGCATCCATCCGCTCGTGCCGCTGTACGCGCTCGGCCGCGTTGATCCGGGGCGTCGTCTCGTCGATCATGTGGTCCGCGTTCATGAAGACACCACCGTCGCGGACGAGCTCCGCGACCCGACCGTAGAGAACCGCGAGGGGTTCGGCGTGGAACCAGTGCAGGGCCGTGGCGGTCAGGACGGCGTCGTAGGAGTCGTACGGCAGCTTCACCGGCCAGTCGGGGTCCTTGAGGTCGGCGGTGACGAAGGAGACCCGGTCGTCCCCCGCGAAGGTGCCCTCGGCGATGGCGAGCAGCGCGGGGTCGAGGTCCACGCCGGTGCTGGTGGCCTCCGGGAACCGGGCGAGCAGCCGGGCCGTGATGGTGCCGGTGCCGCAGGCGAGGTCGAGGACGCGCGGCGCGGTGCCGACCAGGGCCTCGACCAGGTCGAGCATGGTCCGGAAGCGCTCCTCGCGGTCCGGCATGTACCACTCCTGCTGCCGGTCCCAGCTCTTCTGCCAGGCCTGCCAGTCGGCACCGGTCGTGGTGGTGTCCGCGTCCGTCATCGTGCCCCTCCCTCACCCAAGCGCGTAATACCCTGGAAGCACGATCAGCTGTTACCTGACCACAGGCACGACCATAGAGCCCCTTTCGTAAGGACTACAAGTGGAACTGGCCTATTACTCGGATTACGCCGTGCGTCTCGTCAACACCGAGGAACCGGTCCGCGGGCAGGACTCCCTGACCTCGGTCGAGGCCGTCCGCGGACTCTTCGGCACCAACCAGTCGGCGGCCCGCCGTGCCACGGACGCGGACGTGACGCGGTTCCGGTCGGTCCGGGGACGGTTGCGCGCGGTCTTCGAGGCGGCCGACGGCGGCGACGAGACCCTCGCCGTGGACCTCCTGAACTCCCTCCTCCTGGAGTTCCCGGTGAGCCCGCAGATCTCCGGCCACGACCACCGCGACGACGACGGCAGCCCGCTGTGGCACATGCACCTGGCCGACCACCCGTCCAACGCGACCGCCGGTTTCGCCGCCATCGCGGCGATGGGCCTCGCCTTCCACCTCACGGAGTACGGCGTGGACCGGCTGGGCCTGTGCGAGGCGTCCCCCTGCCGCAACGCCTACCTGGACACCTCCACCAACCGCTCCCGGCGCTACTGCTCCGACCGCTGCGCCACCCGCGCCAACGTGGCGGCCTACCGCGCCCGCAAGCGCCTGGAGGCGGACCGGTCGGTCAGCACCGGCCTGAGCGCCGACAACACCCAGCGGGCCACGGCGAACGGCGAGCGCTGACCCGGCCGCCGCGGCCGGTACCGAAGCCGTGCCTTGCCGAGCACGAGCTCCTCGGGGACGGCCCCGTAGTCGGTGCTGTCACCACCCGCGAAGGCGTTGTCCCCCAGCACCCACCATCCGGCTCCGCGCCGCTCGACGGCACGCTTCACCACGAGCAGGTCCTGCTGGAAGGGGTGCCGCAGCACGACCACGTCACCCGGCCCGACCCTGGCCCCCCAGTGCACGAGAAGCACGTCCCCGTGGTGCAGCGTGGGCACCATCGACGGCCCGGTCACCTCGGCCGGCCCGAACGGCAGCAGTCCTCTCGCGCGCTCGGTCTCCCGCGACAGCTCCGGCATCACCCGGCACCTCCCCTGTCTTTCCTCCACCAGTCTCAGTCTCACCCCGGACTTTTGTCCTAAGCCCACGGGGGCACTCGCGAAATCGGGCCTCCCAGGGAGTAATGTCCCCCCTGAGAAGACGATCACGAGGAAGGAACGCTCCATGCTTTCCCGCCTGTTTGCCCCCAAGGTGACGGTCAGCGCCCACTGCGACCTGCCCTGCGGCGTGTACGACCCTGCCCAGGCCCGCATCGAGGCGGAGTCGGTGAAGGCCGTCCAGGAGAAGATGGCCGGCAACGACGACCCGCACTTCCAGGCCCGCGCCACGGTCATCAAGGAGCAGCGCGCCGAGCTCGCGAAGCACCACGTCTCCGTGCTGTGGAGCGACTACTTCAAGCCCCCGCACTTCGAGAAGTACCCGGAGCTGCACCAGCTGGTCAACGACACCCTGAAGGCCCTGTCGGCCGCCAAGGCGTCGACCGACCCGGCCACCGGCCAGAAGGCACTGGACCACATCGCCCAGATCGACAAGATCTTCTGGGAGACCAAGAAGGCCTGATCTTCGATCATGCCCTTTGACCTGCAGTTTCCTTACTTGCAGCGTCTCCCTTTCCGCACCCGGACCGCAGGCCGCCGAACACGGTGTCCCTGACGGTCCGGGTGCGGTCTGCTTCGCCCGGCCGCGGATGGGCGTCGATCCGCGGCATGCGGTCGAGGGACTCGCCCTCCTGCCCCGTGAGCGGCCACCCCTCGGAGGGCGTGCCGCGGAGTGCGCGGATCAGGTCGTGGCAGCAGGACCGGGCGGCAGGTGGACCGTCATGATCAGGCTGCAGGGCCCGGTACCCCCACCGCGGTAGGTGTGGGGGGTGTCGCCGTCGAAGGTGGCGGTCTGTCCGGCTCCGACGGGGTATTCGGTGCCGTCGACGACCAGGGTCATCCGGCCGGCGGTGACGCTGACGGTTTCCACGACTCCGGCCTGGTGGGGGTGGCTGGGGTATTCCTCGCCGGGCTCCAGTCGCCAGCGCCAGACCTCGACCGGGGCCGGACCCGACGTCGTCAGCATCAGGCGGGCCTCGCCGCCCTGCTCCCCCGTCCACAACGGCGCCACGGCGTCGGCGGTCACGACGCGGACGCGCCCTTCGGCCGGTCCCTCCATCAGGGCGGACACCGAGATGCCGAGGGTGTCGGCCAACCGGACCAGGGTGGCGAAGTTGGGGTTGCCCTGGGCCTTCTCCAGTGCCACCAGAGCGCCCTTGCTGACCTGGGCCCGCCGGCCGAGTTCGTCGAGGGACAGGCCGGCGCGGGTGCGGGCCGCCCTGACGTTGTGCGCGAGCGCCCGCAGGGCTGCGGCCGTCTCGGCCATCCGATCACCATCCTCAAGCGTGGCCCACTGCACTGCACCACCCGGTCGTTCGGTTGACACCCGTCGGTCAGTGCGTTGTACGGTTTGGTCGTTCCATTGATAGTAAGGGACGAACCGTGATCGCTCCGCTGCCGGTCCTCGGCAGCTCCGTCGGCCACGGGTGCGTCGTCCTCCCCGCGGCCTCGGTGCCCGCGAGGCCCACGTCCGGCGCAACACCCTCTGCCCGGCCGGCGCCGCTCTGCTCGCCCGCGGCTTCCTCGCCCGCACCTGAACAAGCCCCGCCACGCAAGGAGATGCCATGTTCATCCAGCCCTGGGACGCCGGCCTGGACGAAGCCGAATGGCAGACCTGGATCGCCGACGGTCACGACTTCGGCCTCCTCGGCGTCAACGGCCTGCCCGGCCAGGCGCCCGTCGCCGTCCCCACCCACTTCACCGGCGACGCCGGCCACCTGCTGATCCACCTCGCCCGGCCCAACCCGGTCTGGCAGGCGATCGAGCACGACCCGAACGTCCTGTTCACCGTCTTCGGCGACTACGTCTTCATCCCCGGCCCCTGGCGCGCCAAGGCCGGCACCCCACCCACCGACGGCGTCCCCACCAGCTACTACACAGCCGTCCAGTTCACCTGCCGCGCCCACATCGTCGACGACCCCGAGGCCAAGGCCGAGCTGCTGCGCCGGCAGCTCGCCCACTTCCAGCCCGACGGCGACCATGCCCCCGTCGCCGTCGACCAGCCCCCGTACGGACGGATGCTGCCCGGCATCCGCGGCCTGCGACTGGAAGTCACCGACGTACGGGCCAAGTTCAAGTACGACGATCACAAACCCGTCGAACAGCGCACCGACATCTCCGACCGCCTCACCGAACGTGGCCGGGGTCTGGACGTGCCGAGCGCCCGCCAACAGCTCCGCCGACTCGACCGCATCGGCACCTGGAAGCCCTGACCGACCCCGCCCCGACGCACGAACGGACACCGCCCATGACCATCTTCCACCTCGCTCCCGCCGTTGCGGACGCCTTCCCCGACACCCTCATCGCCGTGGTCACCGCCACGGGCCTGCGCGGCCACGAGCCCTGGCCCGAGGCGACCGCCGCCCTGGAGGAACTGGAGCAGCAGCTCGCCGGCGGCAGCTGGCAGCCCGCCGACGAGAGCGACCCGCGCATCGAGGCGTGGCACACCGCCTACCGCTCTTTCGGCACCAACCCCCGCCGCATCCGCCCCAGCGTCGACGCGCTCGGCCGTCGCCTCGCCAAGAAGGGGACACTGCCCCGCATCAACCCGGCCGTCGACTCCTACAACGCCGTCTCGGTCCGCCACGGCCTGCCCGCCGGAGCCTTCGACCTGGACCACGTCACCGGTGACACCGACATCCGCCCCGCGGACGGCACCGAGTCCTTCACCCCGCTCGGCGAACCCGACACCGTCGAGAATCCCAAGCCCGGCGAGATCATCTACGCGGACACGACCGGCGTCCTGACCCGCCACTGGAACCACCGCGACGCCCACCGCACCCGTGTCACCGAGGACTCCACCCACGTCGCCTTCGTCCTCGAAACCCTCCACGTCTCCCGCGACGGCGACCTCCTGAAGGTCGCGGCCGACGAGCTGCAGGGCCTGCTCGCTCCGCACTCCGAACGGACCGCTCTCCACCACCTCAGCCCCGCACAGCCCCAGGTCGTCATCTGAGACCTCCGCCTGAGTCCGGCGCTCGCGCCCTCCGGGACCACGCCCGGGCGTCAGGGTTTCTCCTTGACCCCTTCTCGCATTGGCTCGGCGGTCCGGGGCCGCGCCTCGGTTTCGGCGCCCCGGGTGCTCTGCTCGGGACCCGCCCCACACCTGGGGTTGCGGCACGGGCCGGGCTCCCATGTCGGGACCCACGCGCCCAGCGTCTTGTGTCGCCGGACGACCGTTTCGACTGGCTGTCCGCAAACGGGACAGGCGTACTTCTCGCTGTCCATGTGTCCAGCGTAGATCGGGCGACGCCTCAGCGCTGCCTGCCGTACCTCGGTCGACCGTCTCGCGCACCTGGACGGGGCCGTCGTCGGCCCCTCCACCGGGCTCCTCACCGGTGCGCTCGTCCGCGGGGCACGGACAGCCACAGCGCGCAGGCCGCACCGTCCTCGGTGAGGCCGAGACGCCCGTCGGCGAGCACGGCGTCGGTGAAGACGGCCATGAGCCGGTGATGGGTCCGGCGCCGGTACACCTCGTCGGGCAAGACCCAGCTGCTCACGGGATCGCCCTGGAAGGCCTCGTCCAGCAGCCGGACGACCAGCTCCCGGTCCTCCTCCTCCCCCCCCCGCCGTCCGGATCACCACACCCATGCCCCGCCCACCTCCCCACCGCAGCAGCGTTCTGTGCCGGGTGGCCCCAACCGGCGACATCGGCGGCAGCTGGGCGATGTGGCCGGACCTTCGCCGGGGGAGCGGGCCCCGCACACCGTGGGGAAGTGCGGGACCCGCCTGACCGGAGCCCTCGGCGGTGCGGCCGTACGTCGGTCAGGTGCCGTACGGCTCTGTACGGGCTCCGGGGCCTTGCGCCGGCCTCAGGTGCTGCGCCGGGTCACGAACTCGGCCAGCGCGAGCAGACCGCCCGCCGCCTCCGGGTCGGGCACGGCGCGGGCCAGTTCCTGCATGGCCCTCGCCATCCGGTCGGCTGCCAGGGTCTGCGCCCAGTCCCGGCCGCCCGCCCGCTCCACGGCCAGCGCCGTGCGCTCCAGTTCCTCCCTGTCCTCGTCGTACGGTGCCGCGTACAACTCGGCGAGTTCGGCTGCGGCCGGGGTGCCGGAGGTGAGGGCGGCGACCACCGGCAGCGACTTCTTGCGGGCGGCCAGGTCCGCACCGACCGGCTTGCCGGTGCGGTGCGGGTCGCCCCATATGCCGATGACGTCGTCGATGAGCTGGAAGGCCAGCCCGGCCTCGCGGCCGAACGCGTCCAGAGCATCGACATCCTCGTCGGTTGCGCCGGCGTACAACGCGCCGAGGGCACAGGCGCATCCCAGCAGGGCGCCGGTCTTGGCCTCGGCCATGGCGAGCGTCTCAGCCAGGGTGATCTCGTCCGGGGCGCACCGCTCCATGGCCGTGTCCGCGTGCTGTCCCTCGCACAACTCCATGACGCAGTCGGCGAGCCGGGTGGCCGCCGCCGCGGCCGCCGGGTGCGGGTCCGCGGCAAGCAGCCGCAGGGCCAACGCCTGGAGGGCGTCCCCCACGAGGATCGCGTCGGCGTCGCCGAACACGGCCCACGCGGTCGGCCGGTGACGACGAGTGGTGTCCCGGTCCATCACGTCGTCGTGCAACAGCGTGAAGTTGTGGACCAGTTCCACCGCCGCCGCGGCCTTCACCGCCGCCGCCCGGGCTCCGGGCCCGCCGATCGCGGCGGCCGAGGCGAGGACGAGCGCGGGGCGGATCGCCTTACCCGCGTTGTCCGCCGCCGGCGTGCCGTCCGCGTGCTGCCAGCCGAAGTGATAGAACGCGATCCGGCGCATCGAAGCGGGCAGCGACGCGATGGCGGTCCGCAGTTCGGGGTCGACCGACGCCCTGGACTCCCGCAGGAGCACCAGCGCCTCGTGGCCGTCGGACACCGCCGTCTGCAGACCGTCGGCCACCCCCGGCCACTGCCCGCCGGACGACAGGTCCGGCTCCTCGTCCCGCTGCGTGCCGATGGGCCCGTGCCTTTCCAGGGTTCCGGTAGGGTGCCACGCCTCGGTGGTGCCGTGCCGAGCCTCCGTCATGGACTCACCTCCCCCATGCGCCCATTTCCGTATCCCCGGGGGTGTACCCGCCCGGGAGGGCGGGAACACGGCGTTCGGGAGACAGGAGTCACCGCCAGCGGCCGATCTCGACGTTCTCCAGGACGCCCAGCGCGTCCGGCACGAGGACCGCGGCCGAGTAGTAGGCGGTGACCAGGTACTTGATGATGGCCTGTTCGTTGACGCCCATGAAGCGCACCGACAGACTCGGCTCGATCTCGTCCGGGATGCCGGTGGCCCGCAGGCCGATGACGCCCTGGTCCTGTTCCCCGGTACGCATCGCGATGATCGAGGTCGTACGGGCCTCGGTGATCGGGATCTTGTTGCACGGGTAGATGGGCACACCGCGCCAGGTGGGGATGCGGTTACCGGCGATGTCGATCGTCTCGGGGACGAGTCCGCGCTTGTTGAGCTCGCGTCCGATGGCGGCGATAGCCCGCGGGTGGGCGAGGAGCAGCTTGGTGCCGCGCCGGCGGCTGAGCAGCTCGTCCAGGTCGTCCGGGCCGGGTACGCCGTCGTGCGGCTGGATCCGCTGGTCGTACTCGCAGTTGTGCAGCAGGCCGAACTCTCGGTTGTTGACGAGTTCGTGCTCCTGACGTTCCTTCAGGGCCTCGACCGTCAGCCGGAGCTGCTGCTCGGTCTGATTCATCGGCTGGTTGTAGAGGTCGGCCACGCGGGAGTGGATGCGCAGGACGGTCTGGGCGACGCTCAGCTCGTACTCACGGGGCCTGGCCTCGTAGTCGACGAAGGTGTGCGGAATGTCCGGCTCGCCGCTGTGACCGGCGGAGAGGTCGATCGCCTTCTCGCCGTGCTTGTTGGTCCGCTGCTCCGGGATCGAGCGCCGCTGCTGGAGATGTTCGCGCAGGGAGTCCGCGCGCTCCGCGACCTGCTCCACCTCCTGGCGGGGCAGCACGAGCACCGTGCAGGCGGTGACCGTGCGGGCGGTGTACTCCCAGATGGCGTCCCCGTCGAGCAACGCCTGGTCGCCGAAATAGGCGCCGTCGGCGAGGACTCCGAGCACCGCGTCGTCACCGTAGGGGCCGGTGCCGATCTTCTCCACCTTGCCGTGCGCCAGCAGGTAGATCTCGTCCGCCTGACCACCGAACGAGGCGATCACCTCACCGGGTCCGAACTCCCGCTGCTCACAGCGCTGCGCGAGCTCCGAGAGCACGTCCTCGTCCTCGTACGACCGCAGGGCCGGCAGCTCGCCCAGCTCCGCGGGAATGACCTCGACGCGGTCGCCGGTCTTCACGAACGTCACCCGGCCGTCACCGACTGCGAAGGTCAGACGCCGGTTCACCCGGTACGTGCCGCCCTGTACGTCCACCCAGGGGAGCGAGCGCAGCAGCCAGCGCGAGCTGATCTCCTGCATCTGAGGAACGGACTTGGTCGTGGTGGCCAGGTTCCGCGCGGCCGCCGTGCCAAGGCTCTGCTGCGGCCTGGTCTGCTCGGTGCGGACCTCTTCGCCTACCGACATATGGAATTGCCCTCCCGGTCATGCCGGGCGGCTGCGCCCGGCATCGATGTGCGTGCACCAGCCTTCCTCACGGAGCGTGCCAGTGCTATTACACGAAAGAGCGGGAATGGATCACCGGTGGCCGGGGCAGGTATGAGGGCTTGCCCGGACGTCTCGGCGTCTCGGTGGGTCGACGTCTCGGCATCTCGGCGTCTTGCCCGACCTGTCCGGAGCCACTGGCGGAAACGATGTTGTCCGGATCGGCTCGCACACCGGCCGAACAAGTAATAGCGAGTGCTCCGTTTCGGTACAAGAACCGGTACGAGGCGGTCGCGCCCGGCGGCCGTCGCGCAGCGGGAAGGAGCCGGCCATGGCCTCACCCATGTCCGCGGGCAGTTTCCTCAAGGCACTGAAAGCGGAAGGCCTCACCGTCGTCGAGGTCGGCGACTGGCGGCACCACAACCGCAATCACAAGGGGCCCTGGGGGCCCGTGCACGGTGTGATGATCCACCACACGGTCACCAAGGGCAGTGCGCGCACCGTGGAGATCTGCCGCGACGGCTACAAGGGTCTGCCGGGTCCGCTGTGCCACGGGGTCATCACCAAGGACGGAAAGGTGCACCTGGTCGGGTACGGCCGGGCCAACCACGCCGGTCTCGGCGACGACGACGTCCTGCGCGCGGTGATCGCCGAGAAGGCGCTGCCGCGGGACAACGAGGCGAACACCGACGGCAACCGGCACTTCTACGGCTTCGAGTGCGAGAACCTGGGCGACGGCGACGATCCCTGGCCGACGGCGCAACTGAAGGCGATCGAGCACGCCGCCGCCGCTGTCTGCCGCCACCACGGGTGGAACGAGCGATCCGTCATCGGCCACCTCGAATGGCAGCCGGGGAAGGTGGACCCCCGGGGTTTCACGATGGCGTCGATGCGCGGGCGGATCCGGGACCGGCTGAAGTGACGTGTCCGCCGCGCCACGGCGGCGTGACAATGGCAGGGTGACCGGCACCGACACCCGCGACCTCGCCCCGCTTCGACCCCGCCTGCCCTCTCCCTTGCAGGAGGTCGCCGACGAGCGGTTCGAGCGTCTCGGTGTCCGGTTGCTCCTGAAGCGGGACGATCTGATCCATCCCGAGCTGGTCGGCAACAAGTGGCGCAAACTCGCCCCCAATCTCGCCACGTCCGGCGGTCGCACCGTCGTCACCTTCGGCGGCGCCTACTCCAACCATCTGCGCGCCACGGCCGCCGCCGGCCGGCTGCTCGGTCTGTCCACGGTGGGCGTGGTGCGCGGTCAGGAACTGGCCGGCCGACCGCTCAACCCGTCCCTGGCCCGGTGCGCGGCCGACGGCATGCGGCTGCACTTCGTCGACCGCTCGACGTACCGCCGCAAGGCCGAACCGGAGACCCTGGCCGCTGTCCTGCGCGCGGCGCGGGCCGAGGACGCGCTCGTCGTCCCCGAGGGCGGCAGCAACGCGGAGGCCGTCCGCGGCTGCCGGTCCCTCGGCGAGGAACTGGGCGGGCACGCCGACGTGGTCGCGCTCGCCTGCGGAACCGGCGGCACGCTCGCCGGGCTGGCCGCCGGCCTCCCTCCGGGGTGCCGGACGCTCGGGATACCGGTCCTGAAAGGCGGCTTCCTGGCCGACGACATACGCCGGCTCCAGGGCCGTGCGTTCGGCGGGCTCCGCGGCTCCTGGAGCCTCGACGACCGCTTCCACTGCGGCGGCTACGCCCGCACCACACCCGAGCTCGACGCCTTCGCCGACGACTTCGAACGCCACCACGGTCTGCGCGTGGAGCGCGTCTACGTCGCCAAGATGCTCCACGCCCTGCTCGTCCTCACCCAGGAGGGCAACTTCGCCCGGGGGACGACCCTGGCGGCGGTCGTCACCGGCCGCCCCTTCCCCTGAGCCGTCGCCGTCGACTCGACCGTCGGCCGGCCGGCCCGACAGCTACGGGCGGGTGGTGTGCGACGCACCCGCACCCGTGACATCGGACTCCCTCACGCACCACCACCGAGCCACCGGAGCGATCACCGCCCGGCCGCCTGTCCCGCAGATGCGCGGCCCCGTGCAACTGGCGCGGCCCCATGTCCCGAGACAGACGGCAACAGACGACGCGGACCCCCAAAAAAACCCGCCGGACCCAACCCCGGCCACACGACCCGTCCAAAGCCCGCACCGCACCGCACCGCCCTCCGCACGACGGGCGCGCCCACGGAACGCCGTCGGACCGCGCGGGCACGACCACCGCCGGCCGCCTCGGCCTGTCACCGAACGGCTCCGCCACGCACGGCTCCGCCACGCGCGGCACCGCCCCGCACGCGCGCGTGGCGCCCGTCCGCGTTCCCTGGCCCGTAGGAGCCCCGGCCGCGACCCTCTGGCCGGTCGGCCCGCCAGGCCCTACGTCGTCTCCCGGTACGCCGCCGCCTCCTCCAGGTCGAGGCGGCGCAGCAGCGTACGCAGCATCTCGTCGTCGATGTAGCGGCCGTCCCGCAGCCGGACGAAGACCTCGCGCTCGGCGCTGATCATCTCGCGTGACAGCCGCCGGTAGGTCCCGTCGACGGTCTCCCCCGTGACGGGGTTGACCTGTCCGAGCCGTTCCCAGACGGCGTTGCGGCGGCGCTCCAGGACCGTGCGGAGGCGGTCCGCGAGCGGGGCCGGCAGGGCGTTGCGCTCGTCGGCGAGGAGGTCGTCCAGGCGCTGCTCGGCGGCGCGGGAGGCCTGTGCCTGGGCGTTGGCCTCCGCCAGCGTCTCGGCCTGTATGTCGTGCGCGGGGAACTTCAGCAGGCGGATCAGCGGCGGCAGGGTGACGCCCTGGACGACGAGCGTGCCGATGACCGTGGTGAAGGTGAGGAACAGGATGAGGTTGCGCTCGGGGAAGGGTTCACCGCCGTGCACGGTGAGCGGGATGGAGAAGGCGATGGCCAGCGAGACCACGCCCCGCATCCCGGCCCAGCCGATCACGAACGGCCCCTTCCAGGAGAGGTCCTCCTCGCGCGCGCGGACGCGTGCCGACAGCCGCGGCAGGAAGGTCGCCGGATACACCCACACGAACCGGGCGACGGCGACCACCAGGAAGACGGCAACCGCGTACCAGGCGGCATCGGCCCCGTCGTACGCCCCGAGGCCCTTGAGGACGACGGGCAGCTGGAGTCCGATCAGGGCGAACACGGCCGACTCCAGGACGAAGGCGACCATCTTCCACACCGCCTCCTCCTGGAGACGGGTGGCGAAGTCGACCTCCCACGCGCGGTGGCCGAGACAGAGCGCGACGACCACCACCGCGAGCACCCCGGACGCGTGCACCTGCTCGGCGACCGCGTAGGCGACGAACGGGATCAGCAGGGAGAGTGTGTTCTGCAGCAGTGCCTCCCTCAGGTGAGTGCGCAGCCAGTGGAGCGGCACCATCAGCACCAGGCCGACGCCGACGCCCCCCACGGCCGCGATCAGGAACTCGGCTGTCCCGCCGGCCCAGGTGGCGCCCTCACCGACCGCCGCGGCGAGCGCCACCTTGAAAGCGGTGATCGCGGTCGCGTCGTTCACCAGGGACTCGCCCTGGAGGATCGTGGTGATCCGGGACGGCAGTCCCACCCGGCGCGCGACCGCCGTGGCCGCGACGGCGTCCGGCGGGGCCACCACCGCGCCGAACACGAGGGCCGCGGTCAGCGGCAGACCGGGCACGATCAGGTACGTGGCGCAGCCGACGACGAAAGTGGCGAAGAGGACGTAGCCCACCGAGAGCAGTGCCACGGGCCGCGCCTGGGCCCGCAGGTCGAGGTAGGAGCTGTCGGTGGCCGCCGTGTAGAGCAGCGGGGGCAGCAGCAGCGGCAGGACGATGTGCGGGTCGAGGGTGTAGTCGGGCACGCCCGGCACGTAGCTCACCACCAGGCCGGCCGCGACCAGCAGCAGCGGCGCCGGTACCGGCACGCGCCGCCCGACCCCCGCTATCGCGGCACTGCCCGCCACCAGCAACAGCAGCGGCATCACGTCCATCGTCCTCGCCCACCCTTTTCCTGCGCGCGGCCACCCGCGCACCCGTCGTAACCTGGCAATCATGAAACAGTGCACGCACGCCGACGCGCTGCCGCACCCGGAACCGGAGCCGCGGAGCGAGACCTGCCCGGAGTGTCTGGCCGAGGGCACGGACCCGGTGCAGTTGCGACTGTGCCTGGTCTGCGGTCATGTCGGCTGCTGCGACTCCTCGCCGAGGCAGCACGCGACGGCGCACCACAAGGAGACCGGCCACCCGGTGATGCGCAGCTTCGAGCCCGGGGAGAACTGGCGCTGGTGCTTCGTCGACCACGTCCTCCTGTGACCTCGGCCTGGGACGGTTCGACGGTCTGAGGCCTGGGTACGTCAACCCGGCGCGCGCTCTTCCGATTTGAGCCCGCCGAACCCCTAGCCACTGTGCGTGTTCATGTGTTTACTATGAGTGACAGCAAGGGGTTGGGGTCTCGGGGACAGGAAAGTTCGGAGCGCGATAACGTCACCGCTGAACCACGTATCGCGTTACCCCGAGGGGCGACCCTCGGCCCTGTAACGCTTGTACCACCTTGGAGGTGAGGGTGTCCCAGATCGCAGGCGAGCCCGCGACCCAGGACTTCGTCGAAGTCCGGCTGCCGGCCGCGGGTGCCTACCTGTCGGTGCTGCGTACGGCGACGGCCGGCCTCGCAGCCCGCTTGGACTTCACCCTCGACGAGATCGAGGACCTGCGCATCGCAGTTGACGAGGCCTGCGCGATCCTGCTTCAGCAGGCCGTGCCCGGCTCGGTGCTCAGTTGTGTCTTCCGCCTCGTCGACGACTCGCTCGAGGTCACCGTCTCGGCCCCGACCACGGACGGCCACGCCCCCTCGCGGGACACCTTCGCCTGGACCGTCCTGTCCGCTCTCGCGGGCAAGGTCTCGTCCGCCGTGGACGAGGACAAAACCGTTTCGATCAGCCTCTACAAACAGCGCGGCGCGGGACCCGGGCCGACGTGAGGAACGGGGACGGGCCGGTGCGGGACGAAGAGCGCGGCACACGGGAGCTGCCGGCCGAGGGCACTCGTTCTCCGAACGAGGTCCGACGCGTGGCGGACGGCATCGACGGAATCCCCGAGCAGGCCCGGCCGCATCCGGAGGACGAGACCTCCCTGGAGGCCGTCGTCCCGGGCGACGGGCAGCGGACCGGGGACACCCCCGTCCGACCCGTCCGAGCGGAGGCGAGGGCTCGGGAAAGGGCAACGGGCGGGACGATGAGCGAGCACGAGCGACACTCCGAGGACGACGCGCCGGGCGCACGGGGCACGCAGCGCACGCGGCACGACCCGCAGGACCGCAGCGGGGCCCGTGCCATGTTCGCCGTGCTGCGGACGCTGGAGAAGGACAGCCCCGAGTACGCGGAGCTGCGCAACCAGCTGGTCCGCATGCACCTGCCGCTCGTCGAGCACCTCGCCCGCCGCTTCCGCAACCGCGGCGAGCCCCTGGACGACCTCACGCAGGTCGCCACCATCGGCCTGATCAAGTCGGTCGACCGCTTCGACCCGGACCGCGGGGTGGAGTTCTCCACGTACGCGACCCCGACGGTCGTCGGCGAGATCAAGCGGCACTTCCGGGACAAGGGCTGGGCGGTGCGCGTCCCGCGCCGGCTCCAGGAGCTGCGACTGGCCCTGACGACGGCCACGGCGGAGCTCTCGCAGCTGCACGGCCGCTCCCCCACGGTCCACGAACTCGCCGAGAGGCTGTCGATCTCGGAGGAGGAGGTCCTGGAGGGCCTGGAGTCGGCGAACGCGTACTCCACGCTGTCCCTGGACGTCCCGGACACCGACGACGAGTCCCCGGCGGTCGCGGACACGCTCGGCGCCGAGGACGAGGCCCTGGAGGGTGTCGAGTACCGGGAGTCGCTCAAGCCGCTGCTGGAGGACCTGCCGCCGCGCGAGAAACGGATCCTGCTGCTGCGCTTCTTCGGCAACATGACCCAGTCGCAGATCGCGCAGGAGGTCGGGATCTCGCAGATGCACGTGTCGCGGTTGCTGGCGCGCACGCTGGCGCAGCTGCGGGAGAAGCTGCTGGTCGAGGAGTAAGCACCGGCGCCCGAAGACCGCCGGGCAGCTCCCACGCCCCCGCGTACTCCCGGGCGGCGGTTACTTCTCGGCGCCGCCGGGTCCCCGGATGCCGAGGGCCTGGGTCGTCGTGGGGTTCACGAGCAGCACCAGCGCCGTGACGGCCACGACACCGAGCACGATCCCCGCGGGGATCGCCACACTGTCGGCCTGCAGCAGGTTGTAGGCCACGGGCAGCGCCAGGATCTGCGTGATGACGGCGGGCCCCCGGCTCCAGCCCCGCCGGGCGAGCAGTCCGCGGGCCGCGAGCAGCGGCAGCAGGGCGAGGACGATCAGGGTGATGCCGCCGGTGACGGCCGCGGTGCGGTCGTCGGGGTGGCCGGTGAGACCCTCCACGAGCATCCACGCGCCGCCGACGACGAGCGCCAGCCCCTCCAGGGCGGCCACTGCGGCCGCGGCGGTCAACCGGCCAGGACGAGGGCCCGCCTCTTCGGCGGCTTCCGGGGTGGGGGTCTGCTCACTGCTCACCCATGAAGGGTAGCTCTCGGCATGAGGACGGCCGTGCCCACGTCCGTGACGCACCCACCCGACCGACCGACCGCCCGGGATTCGCGTGCCGCCATGCTCGCCCTGCTCCCGCCGCGGTCCGCCGCACCTCGGTCTGGGCCGGGTACCACCGAGTAGGTACCCTGCAGACCATGCGTGCACTTCTCGTGGTCAATCCGGCGGCAACCACCACGAGCGCGCGTACGCGCGACGTGCTGATCCACGCGCTCGCGAGTGAGATGAAGCTGGAAGTGGTCACCACGGAGTACCGCGGCCACGCACGCGACCTCGGCCGGCACGCGGCCCAGAGCGACGACATCGAGATGGTGGTGGCCCTCGGCGGCGACGGCACGGTGAACGAGGTCGTCAACGGCCTGCTGCACGCCGGCCCCGACCCGGAGCACCTGCCCGGTCTCGCGGTGGTCCCCGGCGGCTCCACCAACGTCTTCGCCCGCGCCCTCGGCCTGCCCAACCACGCGGTGGAGGCCACCGGCGCCCTGCTGGACGCGCTGCGCGAAGGCAGCGAGCGCACCGTCGGCCTGGGCCTCGCCTCGGGCACTCCGGGTTCGGAGGACGAAGCCGTACCGGAGCGCTGGTTCACCTTCAACGCAGGTCTGGGCTTCGACGCCGGCGTGGTCGGCCGCGTCGAACAGCACCGCGAGCGGGGCAAGAAGTCCACGCACGCCCTCTACGTCCGCCAGGTGGTGCGCCAGCTCATCGGCGAGCCGCACCGCCGCAGCGGGACCATCACCCTGGAGCGGGCCGGCGAGGACCCGGTCGAGGACCTGGTGCTGTCCATAGTCTCGAACACGTGTCCCTGGACGTTCCTCGGTAATCGCCCGATCTACGCCTCGCCCAAGGCATCGTTCGACACCGGGCTCGACGTGTTCGGTCTCAGCCGCCTCTCGACGGCCGCCGTCGCCCGGTATGGCACCCAGTTGCTCACTTCGTCCCCCGAGCGCGGCCCCCGGGGCCGACATGCCCTCTCCTTGCACGATCAGAGCCGGTTCACCTTGCATTCGAAGGTGCCACTCCCCCTCCAGATGGACGGTGACCACCTGGGGCTGCGGACCAGCGTGACGTTCACAGGCGTACGCCGTGCACTGCGTGTGATTGTGTGAGCAGAAGGGGCGAAAGTCCTTTCACTCGAACGTTTAGACCAGGGTCCACCCCATGGAAGTACGGCTGTGACCTAGTCGACACCGAAGAATCAAAAAAAACTTTCCGGAAGGGGTTGTATCCGCCGCCGAGGTTTGCGAGTCTCTACATGGCGATCGGGACGGCCCGCAACACCAGCCTCCACAGATCACCAGAACCCCTCTTCAAATCACAGGACCACGCCGGGAACCTGGCGGTAGGCCCTTCCCTTGTTGAGGGATTCGTGAAAGCGTTCACATTCACAAGCATCCTGCACGTAATACCAAGGAGAGGTAGCAGCCATGGACTGGCGTCACCGCGCCGTTTGCCGCGAGGAAGACCCCGAGCTCTTCTTCCCCATCGGCAACACCGGTCCCGCGCTGCTGCAGATCGAGGAAGCCAAGGCCGTCTGCCGTCGCTGCCCTGTCATGGAGCAGTGCCTGCAGTGGGCGCTCGAGTCCGGTCAGGACTCCGGCGTCTGGGGTGGTCTCAGCGAGGACGAGCGCCGCGCGATGAAGCGCCGTGCCGCCCGCAACCGGGCTCGTCAGGCCTCCGCCTGACCATCCACCCCTGCTGACAGCCTGAGCTTGGCGGCGCGTACAGCGAGTACGCAACTCCCGCTCCCGAGCCGCAGCGCGCAGTACCCCCGATGCGCATCGGACGATGCATCGCACGAGCACTGGCCTCGGACCTTCACCGGTCCGGGGCTTTTTGCTGCCCGCGGTCACGCCCCCGCTCCGCCCGCTACTTCTCCGCGGGCACCGGGATGTCCAGGATCACCCGGGTGCCGCGCTCCGGCGCCGGGACCATGTCGAAAGTGCCGCCCAACTCGCCCTCCACCAGAGTGCGGACGATCTGCAGACCGAGATTGCCGGAGCGGTGCGGATCGAAGTCCTCGGGCAGACCGACGCCGTCGTCCTGGACGGTGACCAGAAGCCGGGCTTCCTTCGTCGTACCGCCACGGACCGCGGAGACCTCGACCGTGCCGGTGTCGCCCTCACGGAACCCGTGCTCCAGAGCGTTCTGCAGCACTTCGGTCAGCACCATCGACAGGGGGGTCGCGACCTCGGCGTCCAGGATGCCGAAGCGGCCGGCACGCCGACCGGTGACCTTGCCCGGGGAGATCTCCGCCACCATCGCCAGCACGCGGTCGGCGATCTCGTCGAACTCCACGCGCTCGTCCAGGTTCTGCGAGAGCGTCTCGTGCACGATCGCGATCGAGCCGACCCGGCGCACGGCCTCCTCGAGCGCCTCGCGGCCCCGGTCGGACTCGATGCGCCGGGCCTGGAGGCGCAGCAGGGCGGCCACCGTCTGGAGGTTGTTCTTCACCCGGTGGTGAATCTCCCGGATCGTGGCGTCCTTGGTGATCAACTCGCGCTCACGACGGCGCAGTTCCGTGACATCGCGCAGAAGCACCAGCGAGCCGATGCGCGTGCCCTTGGGCTTGAGCGGGATGGCCCGGAACTGGATCACCCCGTCGTGCGCCTCGATCTCGAACTCGCGGGGCGCCCAGCCGCTGGCCACTTTGGCGAGCGCCTCGTCCACCGGGCCGCGGGACGGGGCGAGTTCGGCGGTGGTCCGGCCGAGGTGGTGTCCGACCAGGTCGGCGGCGAGGCCCATGCGGTGGTAGGCCGAGAGGGCGTTCGGGGAGGCGTACTGCACGATGCCGTCCGCGTCGAGCCGGATCAGCCCGTCCCCGACGCGGGGCGAGGCGTCCATGTCGACCTGCTGGTTCTCGAACGGGAAGGCGCCGGCCGCGATCATCTGCGCCAGGTCGGATGCGCTCTGCAGATACGTGAGTTCCAGGCGGCTCGGTGTGCGCACGGTGAGCAGGTTGGTGTTGCGGGCGATCACACCGAGGACGCGCCCCTGGCGCCGTACCGGGATGGACTCGACGCGGACCGGGACCTCCTCGCGCCACTCCGGGTCGCCCTCGCGCACGATCCGGCCTTCGTCCAGGGCGACGTCCAGCATGGGGCGCCGGCCACGCGGGACGAGGTGACCGACCATGTCGTCCTGGTACGAGGTGGGCCCGGTGTTGGGCCGCATCTGGGCGACGGAGACGTAGCGCGTGCCGTCGCGGGTGGGAACCCACAGGACGAGGTCGGCGAAGGAGAGGTCGGAGAGGAGCTGCCACTCCGAGACCAGCAGGTGGAGCCACTCGAGGTCGGAGTCGTCGAGCGCGGTGTGCTGGCGTACGAGTTCGTTCATGGAGGGCACGTGGCTGAGCGTACCTGGCGGTACGGACAGCGATCGAAACCAGCCAGATTCCACCGCTCTCCCGCCCGGCCGGACCCGCCGGAAACACCCGCGGGCCGCGGCGCCTGAGAGGGACCCTCAACCCTCCCGGCACCGCAGCCCGGAGCAACAACGGCCGTGGGGTGTGCGGTCCCGGTCGGCCGAAGGATGAGGACCCGGGGCAGTCAGGGCAGAGAGCTCCGGTTCCTCGGTCCGCCCTCCTGTGCGGGGAGGGCGGAAGCCTGACGTTCACCTTGCGTGACTATCGCGGTAAGCGTCTCTTTGGCCATTGTGGACTAGACCACTCACCATGTCCATGCGGTGGACGATGTCTGCTGTTGTCGCGTTCCGCCGACTGCTCGGAGACCCGAGCACCCGGCCCAAAGCCTAACCCTGTTGGCTCACCCGCGGGGCCAGACGGCCAGGGCAATTTCCGCGAGCGCCTCCAGTTCCCCCCGGCTCGCGCCGTCGCGCGCCTGCTGGGACATGCCCTGGATCATGGCGCCGGTGTATCGGGCGAGAGTGGCGGCCTCGGTGTGCGGGGGCAGCAGACCCGCGGCCACGTCGGCCGCGATCCGGCTCTCGATCGCGGCGATGTTGGCGTTGCGCCGCTCCCGCAGGGACTCCTCCACCTCGGGGGTCGAGCAGTTGACGGCCGCGTGGATGACGAGGCAGCCGTGCGGCCTGCCGGGCGCCGTGTACTCGACGGCGGCCTCGCGCAGCATCCGCTCTATACCCGCGCGCGCGGTCGGCTCCTCGGCGAGCGCACGGTCACCGAAGGATCCGTACCGCGTCCCGTACTCCTGTACGACCTCCTCGAACAGCGAGCGCTTGTCGCCGAAGGCGGCGTACAGGCTCGGGGTGCCGATGTCCATGACTCGCGTGAGGTCGGACACGGACGTCGCCTCGTAACCGTGCTCCCAGAAGGCCATCAGCGCCTTTTCCAGGGCCGTCGCCCGGTCGAAGGAACGGGGGCGGCCACGACCCCTGCCCCCGGTACCCCTGGCCGGCGCCCCGGCCCGCTCGCTCTTCTCGCTGCTCGCCATGGAGCGGATTTTATAGCGATGACTAGAGAAATGCCGCCCGGGTGCTGTACGGTCATTTCTGTAGCGACCGCTAGACAAATGCGAAGGGGGCGCCGACATGGGCGTGCAGGGTGCGCTTACGGGCAGGACGGCTCTCGTCACGGGGGCGAGCAGGGGCATCGGGCGAGGGATCGCCGAGCGGCTGGGGCGCGACGGCGCGCGAGTCGCGGTGCACTACGGCAGGAACAAGGCGGCGGCCAAGGAGACGGTCACCGCGATCGAGGCGGCGGGCGGCTCGGCGTTCGCCATCGGGGTCGAGCTGGGCGCTCCGGGGGCCGCCGAGGCACTGTGGGAGGAGTTCGACCGGCACGCCGACGGACTGGACATCCTGGTGAACAACGCCGGGATCGGCAGCACCCACCCCATCGGGGAGATAGGGGAAGAGGAGTACGACGCCGTCTTCGCGGTCAACGTTAAGGCGCCGTTCTTCCTCCTCAAACACGGCATGGCACGGCTGCGCGACGGGGGCCGGGTCATCAACATATCGTCGGGACTGGCGCGCTCCGCGGTGATGCCGGACAACATGGCGTACGCGATGACGAAAGGCGCGCTGGACGTCTTCTCGCGCGATCTCTCCAAGGTCCTCGGCGCCCGCGGCATCACGGTGAACTCGGTGGCGCCCGGCATCATCGAGACGGACAACACGGCCGAACTGCTGCACGGGAGCGCGGACGGCTGGGACCGGGCGTCCGCCCTCTCCGCGCTGGGCGGAGTGGGCACGCCGGCCGAGGTGGCCGACGTGGTCGCGTTCCTCGCCTCGCACGGGGGCCGATGGGTCACGGGAAGCTGGGTGGACGTGACGGGAGGCTCCATGACGTCATGACGCCGCCACCCGCCTGACCGGTTCAACGCGCCCGAGGGGCCCAGCTCTGTTAGATTGGTCTAAACCACATAGCCAGTCCCGGACCCCGGGTGAGTCCTCTCTTCGAAACGGCAGGCAAGCGTGGAAGTTGTCATCGTTCCCGATGCCAAGGCGGGCGGCGAGCTCATAGCCGAGGCCATGGCGCAGCTGCTGCGGCGCAAGCCCGACGCTCTGCTCGGGGTGGCCACCGGCTCGACGCCGCTGCCGGTGTACGAGGCACTGGCGGCCAAGGTGCGCTCGGGCGCCGTGGACACCGCGCGGGCTCGGATCGCCCAGCTCGACGAGTACGTCGGCCTCCCCGCTGAGCACCCGGAGTCGTACCGTTCAGTGCTGCGACGCGAGGTGCTCGAGCCGCTGGGAATCGACATGGACGCGTTCATGGGCCCCGACGGCACGGCCGCGGACGTGCAGAGCGCGTGCGAGGCGTACGACAGGGCGCTGGGCGGAGCCGGCGGCGTCGACCTCCAGCTGCTGGGCATCGGGACCGACGGGCACATCGGGTTCAACGAGCCTTGCTCCTCGCTCGCCTCGCGGACCCGGATCAAGACGCTCACCGAGCAGACCCGCGTCGACAACGCGCGCTTCTTCGACGGTGACATCGAGCAGGTGCCGCACCACGTGATCACGCAGGGCATCGGCACCATCCTGGAGGCCCGGCACGTGGTGCTGCTCGCGACCGGCGAGGGCAAGGCGGACGCGGTCGCCGCGAGCGTCGAGGGCCCGGTCGCGGCCGTGTGTCCGGCCTCCGCGCTCCAGCTGCACCCGCACGCCACGGTCGTCGTCGACGAGGCCGCCGCCTCCAAGCTGAAGCTCGCCGACTACTTCCGGCACACCTACGCGCACAAGCCCGACTGGCAGGGGATCTGAACCTGTCCGAGCCCTGAGCGCCGGACGATTCCGAGCGAAAGGCGCCGGTCCCCGCGTCGGGGGCCGGCGCCGTCGTCGTACCGACCGGGGGGAGGCCATCAGCGGGCCGGGAGTCGGCGAACGCCTCGCCGTACCGACGGAAGGGCCTACCCAGCGCGGTGCCCGTCGCGCGACGAGCGACGCACCCTCTGTCCGAGCCCTCTGCCTGAGGAACGCGGGCGTCTGCGCGCAGCAGCGGGCGTGGTCGGCAGACGCCCATGGGCAACCGTGCGCAAAGGCGCCGGACCCCGCTCCGGGGGCCCGGCGCCTGCGTCGTGGCGGCGGCTGTGTCCGCTACGCGCCGGCGATGACCTCCGCCGCCGCCCTGCCGCAGACGCGGGCCGCGCCGTGGGTGGCCAGGTGGAGGGACCCGCGGGGTTCGGCCCCGGGGACGCCCATCTCGACCACGATCGTGTCGGGGCGGGCCGCCAGCAGGGTGTCGAGGGTCGCCGCCATCCAGGGGTGGCGGTGCTCGTCACGGACGACGGCCACGACGCGGCGCGGACCGGCCGCGGCCAGCACTTCCTTCCCGGCGTCCGGCCCGGTGAAGCTGCCGGTCTCCGTACCGGGGAGCAGCCGGACGAGCTCGGCGGCGACGCCCCAGGGCGTCTCGTCGCCGACCGCGATGTTCGCGACGGGAGTGAGCGCGGCGACGTACGGCGGCTCGGTGAGGGGAGCGAAGCCCTCGGCGCCCGTGATCCGCAGGGCACGGCGCGCGGCACGCAGGCCCACGTCGCCGTCGCCCCCGCCCACGGCCCCGGCGTCGCCCGCCGGGTGCGCCGCGGTCCAGCGGGCCAGGGCGCGGACGCGTTCCGCCGCGTCGGCCAGGCGCTCCTCGGGCAGCTCGCCCGAGCGGACGGCCTCGACCAGGGCGTCGCGCAGCCGTCGTACGGTGTCCTCGTCGGCCAGGCCACCGCCCACGCAGATCGCGTCCGCGCCGGCGGCGATGGCCAGCACGCTGCCGCGTTCGATGCCGTAGGTGTCCGCGATGGCCCGCATCTCCATGCCGTCGGTGACGATCAGGCCGTCGTAGCGCAGTTCGCCGCGGAGCAGCTCGGTCAGGATGTGGCGGGACAACGTTGCCGGGTGGTCCGGGTCCAGGGCCGGGACCAGGATGTGGGCGCTCATCACCGCACGGCTCCCGGCGGCGATGGCCGCGCGGAACGGCACCAGATCGCGTGCGGCCAGCAGGGCGGCGTCCACGTCGATGCGCGGCATGGCGTGGTGGGAGTCGACGGCCGTGTCGCCGTGCCCGGGGAAGTGCTTGGTGCAGGCGGCCACGCCGGACGACTGCAGGCCGGTGACGTAGGCGGCGGTGTGCCGGGCGACCAGGTCGGTGTCGGCACCGAAGGCGCGTACGCCGATGACCGGGTTGTCCGGGTTGGAGTTCACGTCGGCGGACGGGGCCCAGTTGAGGTTCACGCCACAGGCCGCGAGCCTGCGGCCCAGTTCCGCGGCCACCTCCCGGGTGAGCCCGGTGTCGTCCACCGCGCCGAGGGCGAGGTTGCCGGGGAAGGAGGAGCCGGTGCGTACCTCCAGGCGGGTGACGTCACCGCCCTCCTCGTCGATGGCGACCAGCACGTCCTCGCGCTCGGCGCGCAACTGCGCGGTCAGCGCCGCCACCTGCTCGGGCGAGGCGATGTTGCGCCCGAACAGGCCGACGGAAGCCAGCCCCTCACCGAGGCGGCGCAGCAGCCAGTCGGGGGCGGTGGTGCCGGTGAAGCCGGGCTGGAGAACCGTGAGCGCGTCGCGGGTGAGGGTGTCGGTCCCCCTGGCGATGGTCGTCATGGGTGGCGTTATCCCTTCACGGCGCCGGCGGTCAGGCCGCTGACGGCCTTGCGCTGCAGGAAGACGAAGAGGATCAGGATCGGGATGGCGAAGAGCGACGAGGCGGCCATGGTCGCACCCCAGTTGTCGCCGAAGACGGTCTGGAAGCTGGTCAGCCACAGCGGCAGGGTCTGGGACTCCGCCTCCTTGTTGACGACCAGGACGAGGGGGAGCTCGTTCCAGGCGGTGATGAAGCCGAACATCGAGGTGGACATCAGGCCCGGAGCGAGCAGCGGCAGGATGACCAGGCGGAAGGACTGGGCGCGGGTGCAGCCGTCGACCATCGCGGACTCCTCCAGTTCCTTCGGCACGGCGGCGACGAAGCCGCGCAGCGTCAGGATGGTGAAGGGCAGGATCATCATCATGTAGAAGAGGGTGAGCGGCACGAGGCTGTTCAGCATCGACGCGTCGCGCACGATCATGTAGATGGCGATGACCATGACTTCCCACGGCGCCATCTGGGCGAGCATGAAGCCGACGATGAAGCCGCGCCGTCCCTTGAACCGCATCCGTGCCAGGGCGAAGGCCCCGGCCAGGGCGATGACCAGCGAGAAGACGACCGCGCAGACGGTGACGATGAGCGAGTTGCCGACGTACGTCCAGAAGTGGTCGGCGTCGACCGCGGTCTTGAAGTGCTCGAAGGTGACATCGGTCGGGAACCAGACCGGGTCCTCCGAGATGATGTCGCCGGTCGGCTTGAAGGCCGTGGCGAACATCCAGTAGACGGGGAAGACGAGGCCGATGAACAGGATGACGGCCGTGACGTTGGGCCACACGCGGCCGAAGAGCGAGCGCTTCACAGCTCGTCCTCCTCTTGCTTGAGCACGATCCTGAGGTAGTAGGCGGTCAGGCCGAGCATGATCAGGATGGTCAGGACCGCGATCGCCGCTCCCATGCCGTAGTGCTGGTTGCCGACACCCTCGACATAGGCGTAGACGGGCAGGATCTCGGTGAGGCGGTCGGGGCCGCCGCCGTTGAACGTGTAGACCTGAACGAACGCCTTGAAGATCCAGATGATCTCCAGGAAGGTCGTCGCGTAGAGGAACGGCCGCAGGACCGGCAGGGTGACCGTGGTGAAGCTGCGCCAGGCGCCGGCTCCGTCGAGGGCGGCGGCCTCGTACAGCTCGCCGGGGATGGTGGTGGTCGCCGCGTACAGGTTGATCGCGACGAACGGGACGGACATCCAGACGATGAGCAGGGTGACGACGAAGAAGGTCGACATCTGGCTGCCGGTCCAGCTGTAGTCGGCCATGGAGTGCCAGCCGAGCTTGTCCAGGACCCAGTTGACGACGCCGAAGCGCTGGGCGAAGAGCCACTGGTAGACGGTGGTCGCGGCGACCACCGGCATGGCCCACGCCAGCACCAGGCCGATCATCAGCACGAGCCGCATCACCCTGCCGAGGCGGGCGAGCAGCAGGCCGATCAGGGCGCCCACCACCATGGTGAGGGCGACGTTGACCGCGGTGAAGAGGATCGAGCGGACGGTGACCCGCCAGAAGTCCTCGCCGGTCAGGACCTCCTTGTAGTTGTCGATACCGTTCCACTCGGTGACGTGCTGGATCAGCTGCGCCATGTTGAGGTTCTGGAAGGACAGCAGGGCGTCCTTCAGCAGCGGCCAGCCGAGCAGCAGCACGGTGGCGGCGCAGGCGGGCAGCAGCAACAGATACGGGGCGAGTGCGCCGGCGCGCGACGCGGCTCTCGGTTTCGGCCGGCCGGTGCCCCCGCCGTCCGCCTTGCGGACGTCCGACGGGCCTGATGGCGGCCGTTCGGTCTGCACGGTCATGCTCGCGGTCTCTCTCTTCTCGACCTGTTCAACTCGATGCCGGGGCGGGGGCCGTCGTCTGCCGACCCCCGCCCCGGCTCACCCGGTCCTACTGCTGCTGCGCCAGGCGCTTGTTGAACTCGCCCTCGACCTGCTTGGCGGCGTCGGCCGGGGACTTACCCTTCAGCACGGCCGTCAGGTAGGTCTTGATCGGGTTGGGGTCGTTCTCGACCGCGGCCCACTCCGGGATCAGCGGCGTGGTGTCACCGCCCGCGGCGGCCGGCGCGGCGGCCTCGGCGGCGGCGTTGCCCTGCAGGTTGGTCTGCAGCGCCTCCTTGTTCGGGATGACGCCGTTGGCCTTGGCCAGCGCGCCCTCGTACTTGTCGGACAGTGCGATCTTCAGGAACTCCTTGGCCAGCGCCTGCTTCTTGCTGCCCGCGGCGACGGCCAGGTTGGAGCCGCCGAGGAAGACGCCCTCGGGCTTGTCGGCCGTGGCACCCGGGATGGTGAAGTAACCGAGGTCCTTCTCGATCGCCGGGTTGGTGGTGATCGCCGTGGCGCCCTCCCAGCCCATGCCGATGATGGCGCCGGTCTTGCCCTTGGCGAAGATCTCACCCTGCTGCGGGGTGGCCTCGTCCTTGTCCTTGGGCGCCTTGGAGAGGGCCTGGAACTTCTTGTACGTCTCGGTGGCGGCGGCGACCTTCGGGTCACCCAGGTTGGAGACGTACTTGTCGCCGTCCTTCTTCACCAGCTCGGCGCCCTCACCGATGGCCAGGCCCACGAAGTGGTACCAGTTCTGGCCGGGCATGTAGATCGGCTCGGCGTCGGTCTTCTCGCCGATCGTCTTGAGAGCGTTGTAGAACTCGTCGCGGGTCTTGGGCGTCTCCTTGATGCCCGCGTCCGCCCAGATCTTCTTGTTGTAGACGACCACGCGGTTGACCACGAACCACGGGGCCGCGTACTGCTTGCCCTCGAAGACGGCGGACTTGTTGAGGGACTCGGACCAGTCGGCGCCGATCCCGCTCTTGAGGTCGCTCAGGTCCGCCAGGCCACCGGTCTTGGCGTAGGCCGGGGTCTGGGTGTTGCCGATCTCGAAGACGTCGGGCGGGTTCTCCTCGGAGAGGGCGGTGGTCAGCTTCTGCTGGATGCCGTTCCACTTCTGGATCTCGAACTTGACCTTGGCCTTGGTCTTCGCCTCGAACTCCTTGGCGAGGTCCGCCTGCCAGTCGTCCGGGGAGGACCCGTCCATCACCCACACGTTGAGCGTCTCGCCGGCGTAACCGTCCGCCCCGGACTTCTTGCCGTCGTCGTCGCCGCCGTCGCCCCCGCACGCCGCGATCGAGACCATCATGCCCGCGATACCGATCGCGGCTATCAGCTTGCGCTTCACGCCACCCTCCTCAGGGATGCCACAAAACCCCCCTGCCTCCCCGCGGTTGCTCGTCGACGCGGACCGCCCATGGGGCCGGGACCTGGACCAATGGTGTAGACCAGTACGGGGAGCTTGGCCCAGACCAATAGGGCTGTCAAGGGTGTTCAAGCGCGCTCCGGGCGTCCGTGATGCGACCGAGATATGCAGGGACCTTTCATTCCGCAAGCGGCAGATCGGACGGTCCGGGACCGGGTGTACCACCACTCACCGCATCACGTGCCGGTACGGTTCCGAACGCGCGTACCAGCGAGGTCGAGCGGCCCTGTGGACTAGACCAACGAGGGTCCCGGAGGTATACAGAAGGGATCACGGAGCGTGCCGGACCGTCCCGGCGCCAAGCCGTGCCACGATGTGAGCCGTGACCGGCGGGGAGATGTCGGTCGCTTCGGCACCCGGAGCCGGGAAGGCAGAGCATGAGCACCGACGTCAGCAGTGCGGAGAACGAGGGTGGGGCGACCGTCCGTACCGCGCGCGTGCCCAAGTACTACCGTCTGAAGAAGCATCTGCTCGACATGACCCGGACGCAGACACCGGGCACGCCGGTCCCACCGGAGCGCACGCTGGCCGCGGAGTTCGACACCTCGCGCACGACCGTGCGCCAGGCCCTTCAGGAACTGGTCGTCGAGGGCCGCCTCGAGCGCATCCAGGGCAAGGGCACCTTCGTCGCCAAGCCCAAGGTGTCGCAGGCCCTGCAACTCACCTCGTACACCGAGGACATGCGGGCGCAGGGCCTGGAGCCCACCTCGCAACTGCTGGACATCGGTTACATCACCGCCGACGACCGGCTCGCGGCGCTGCTGGACATCACGGCCGGGGGGCGGGTGCTGCGCATCGAGCGGCTGCGCATGGCCAACGGAGAGCCGATGGCCATCGAGACGACCCACCTGTCGGCCAAACGCTTCCCGGCCCTGCGCAGGTCCCTGGTGAAGTACACCTCGCTCTACACGGCCCTCGCCGAGGTGTACGACGTCCATCTGGCCGAGGCCGAGGAGACCATCGAGACCTCGCTGGCCACCCCGCGCGAGGCCGGCCTGCTCGGCACCGACGTCGGCCTGCCCATGCTGATGCTCTCCCGCCACTCGCTGGACCGGACGGGGCAGCCGGTGGAGTGGGTCCGGTCGGTGTACCGGGGCGACCGCTACAAGTTCGTGGCCCGGCTCAAGCGGCCCCAGGACTAGGGCCCGCCGTTCCAGGACCCACCCCGGCGCACATCCGGCAGAACCCGCCGCGCCCGATCGCGACGTTGCAGTTGAGGACCGATATACGGACGAGGGCTTCCGCTGTCTTGACGCCGTCCCCTACATTTCGTGCGCACTGCACCAGGTGATCAGCTAGGGGACGGAGCCGCCGCATGTCAGAAGACCCAGAAGTGAGCAGAGGGCCGGTGGTGACGCCGGTGCGCGTCGTCATCGGCCTCTGCCTCGTCGCACCGTTCGTCGCCATGCTGTGGGTCGGGTCGTACGCCGATGCCGACCCGGACTTCATCGGCGTCCCGTTCTTCTACTGGTACCAGATGGCCTGGGTACTGATCTCCACCGTGCTCACGATGATCGCGTACAAGCTGTGGCAGCGTGACCAGCGCGCCCGCCGGGAAGGTGGGGCCAAGTGAACGACGGAGTGAACGGCGTCGCACTCGCCGTCTTCATCTTCTTCTTCGTCCTCGTCACCGCGATGGGCTTCCTGGCCGCGCGCTGGCGCCGGGCGGAGAACGAGCAGAGCCTTGACGAGTGGGGCCTCGGCGGCCGCTCGTTCGGTACCTGGGTCACCTGGTTCCTGCTGGGCGGCGACCTGTACACGGCGTACACCTTCGTGGCCGTACCGGCGGCGATCTACGCGGCGGGCGCCTCCGGCTTCTTCGCGGTGCCGTACACGATCCTGGTCTACCCTCTGATCTTCACCTTCCTGCCCCGGCTGTGGTCGGTCTCCCACAAGCACGGGTACGTGACGACGTCGGACTTCGTGCGCGGCCGGTTCGGCTCGAAGGGGCTGTCGCTGGCCGTGGCCGTGACCGGCATCCTGGCGACGATGCCGTACATCGCGCTGCAGCTGGTCGGCATCCAGGCCGTGCTGGACGTGATGGGCGTCGGCGGCGGTGAGGACACCAACTGGTTCATCAAGGACCTGCCCCTGCTGATCGCCTTCGGTGTGCTGGCGGCGTACACCTACTCGTCGGGTCTGCGCGCGCCCGCGCTGATCGCGTTCGTGAAGGACACGCTGATCTACATCGTGATCGCGGTGGCGATCATCTACATCCCGATCAAGCTGGGCGGCTTCGACGACATCTTCGCGGCGGCGGGTGACAAGTTCACCGAGTCGGGCAAGGGCTCGCTGACGCCGGACCACGGCGGCCAGTGGACATACGCCACCCTGGCGCTCGGCTCGGCGCTCGCACTGTTCATGTACCCGCACTCGATCACCGCGACGCTGTCCTCGCGCAGCCGTGAGGTGATCCGCCGCAACACCACGATCCTGCCGCTGTACTCGCTCATGCTGGGCCTGCTCGCACTGCTGGGCTTCATGGCGATCGCGGCCGGGGTCAAGGTGGACAACGGGCAGCTGGCGATCCCGCAGCTGTTCGAGAACATGTTCCCGGACTGGTTCGCGGGCGTGGCCTTCGCGGCGATCGGCATCGGCGCCCTGGTCCCGGCGGCGATCATGTCGATCGCGGCCGCGAACCTCTTCACCCGCAACATCTACAAGGACTTCATCAAGCCGGACGCCACACCGGCCCAGGAGACCAAGGTCTCCAAGCTGGTGTCCCTGCTGGTGAAGGTGGGCGCGCTGGTCTTCGTCCTCGGCATGGACAAGACGGTCGCGATCAACTTCCAGCTGCTGGGTGGCATCTGGATCCTGCAGACCTTCCCGGCCCTGGTCGGCGGCCTGTTCACCCGCTGGTTCCACCGCTGGGCGCTGCTCGCCGGCTGGGCGGTCGGCATGGTCTACGGCACGGTCGCCGCCTACGGTGTGGCCTCGCCGACGCAGAAGCACTTCGGCGGCTCCTCGAAGGAGATCCCGGGCATCGGCGAGATCGGCTACATCGGCCTCACCGCGTTCGTGCTGAACGTCCTGGTCACCGTGGTCCTGACCTTCGTCCTGAGGGCCGTCAAGGCGCCCGACGGCGTCGACGAGACCAAGCCGAGCGACTACACGGCGGACGCGGGCGACCCCGGCGTCCAGACGGAGCTCCCGCCGGCCACGGCGGGCACGTCGCACTGACCTGCGGCACACGCGCCGCGCAGCGGGCCGTCGGAGAGATCCGGCGGCCCGTTGTCGTACCCCTCGGGCACACTCGGCCCCATGAACTTCGTGATCCGGCAAGCGGCCTCCGACGAGTACGACCCCCTCGGCGAGATCACCGCACAGGCCTACCTACGGGACGGGCTCCTCGACTTCGGGGAGAGCGACGCGTACCTCGGCGAGCTGCGGAACGTGGCCAAGCGGGCGGTGGCCGCCGAGGTGCTGGTCGCCGCGGCGGACGGCCGGGTCCTCGGCGGCGTGGCCTTCGTGCCCTCCAGCGGTCCCATGTCCGACATCGCAGGGCCCGGCGAGGCCGAGATACGCATGCTCGCCGTCGCCCACGAGGCACGCGGCCGCGGGGTCGGCGAGGCGCTCGTGCGGGCCTGCGTCGACCGCGCCCGGGCCGTCGAGGGCTGCGTACGCGTCGTGCTGTCGACCCAGCGCACGATGCGCACCGCCCACCGCCTCTACGAACGGCTGGGCTTCACCCGCACCCCGGACCGCGACTGGAAGCCGCTCCCGGAGCTCGACGACATCACCCTCCTCACTTATGAACTGACACTCTGACACCGACCCGACACAACATCTGGGGGTGCTCGCGGAACCCGGCACAAGATGTATGCTCATGCTCGCTGTCGCCGCAGGGGAATCCGGTGCGAATCCGGAACTGTCCCGCAACGGTGTACTTGCGTGTTTCCGCACGCATGTCCAGTCCGAGGACCTGCCGACAGTGCGCCCGGCCGTCCCGGTCCGGGTGCCATGACGTCCGGGCCTCGCGGAGTGGGCCGGTGGACGCGACGCCGCGTGCGTTCGTGAGCTGCCCCTGCCCTCCGCCAGGCCCCGTGCCGAGCGAGGGAGTGCCCCCACGTGACCATCGCGCCAGCCGATCCGGCTTCAGCGACCCCGGCGACGGCGACCGAGGAACCCGACGGTCCCGGTGCCGCGTTGCTGCGCACCCTGACCGGGCTGACCGCCGACCTCCGGGGCGCCGACCCCGGCCGGGTCGCCGCCGCCGCACTGCGCGGCCGGTCCGCCCGCGCGGACGAGGCCGAGCTGCGCGAGCTCGCCACGGAGGCGGCGGCCGGACTCATCTCGGAGGACCCGGTCTACTCCAAGCTGGCCGCCCGCCTGCTCACGATCGGCATCCGTGCCGAGGCGGCCTCCCAGGGCGTGACCACCTTCACCGACTCGGTCGCCGCCGGCCACCGCGAGGGTCTGATCGCCGACCGCACCGCCGAGTTCGTGCGGCTGCACGCGGACCGCCTCGACGCGCTGATCGACCCGGTGGCCGACGACCGCTTCGGCTACTTCGGGCTGCGCACCCTGCACAGCCGCTACCTGCTGCGGCACCCCACCAGCCGCAAGGTCGTCGAGACCCCCCAGCACTTCATGCTCCGCGTCGCCGCCGGTCTCGCCGAGGACGACAGCACCAGGTCCGCGGACGAGGTCGCCGCCCTCTACGGGCTGATGAGCAGCCTCGACTACCTGCCCTCCTCCCCCACCCTGTTCAACTCCGGCACCCGGCACGCCCAGATGTCGTCCTGCTACCTCCTGGACTCCCCCAAGGACGAACTCGACTCCCTCTACGACCGCTACCACCAGGTCGCCAACCTCTCGAAGCACGCCGGCGGCATCGGCATCGCCTACTCCCGCGTCCGCTCCCGAGGTTCCCTGATCCGCGGCACCAACGGGCACTCCAACGGCATCGTCCCGTTCCTGAAGACGCTGGACGCCTCGGTCGCCGCCGTCAACCAGGGCGGACGGCGCAAGGGCGCGGCGGCGGTCTACCTGGAGACCTGGCACGCCGACATCGAGGAGTTCCTGGAGCTGCGCGACAACACCGGCGAGGACGCCCGCCGCACGCACAACCTGAACCTCGCGCACTGGGTGCCGGACGAGTTCATGCGCCGGGTGGACGCCGACGGGACCTGGTCGCTGTTCTCACCGTCCGACGTCCCCGAACTGGTCGACCTGTGGGGCGAGGAGTTCGACACCGCCTACCGCAGGGCCGAGGCGGCGGGACTGGCCCGCAGGACGCTCCCCGCCCGTGAGCTGTACGGCCGTATGATGCGCACCCTCGCGCAGACCGGCAACGGCTGGATGACCTTCAAGGACACCGCCAACCGCACGGCCAACCAGACCGCCGAGCCAGGCCACGTCGTCCACTCCTCCAACCTCTGCACGGAGATCCTGGAGGTCACGGACGACGGGGAGACGGCGGTCTGCAACCTGGGCTCGGTCAACCTCGGCGCGTTCGTCGACCGGGCGACCGGCGACCTCGACTGGGACCGGCTGGACGCCACCGTCCGCACCGCCGTCACCTTCCTGGACCGGGTCGTCGACATCAACTTCTACCCGACCGAGCAGGCGGCCCGCTCCAACGCCCGCTGGCGTCCGGTCGGCCTCGGCGCGATGGGCCTGCAGGACGTCTTCTTCCAGCTGCGCCTGCCCTTCGACTCGCCCGAGGCCAAGGCCCTCTCCACGCGCATCGCCGAGCGGATCATGCTCGCCGCGTACGAGACGTCCGCCGACCTCGCCGAGCGCGACGGCCCCCTGCCGGCCTGGGGGAAGACCCGTACGGCCCGGGGCGTGCTGCACCCCGACCACTACGACGTCGAACCGGCCTGGCCGGAGCGCTGGACGGCACTGCGCGCACGCATGGCCACGACCGGTCTGCGCAACTCCCTGCTCCTCGCGATCGCGCCGACCGCCACCATCGCCTCCATCGCGGGCGTGTACGAGTGCATCGAGCCGCAGGTGTCCAACCTGTTCAAGCGCGAGACCCTCTCCGGCGAGTTCCTCCAGGTCAACTCCTACCTGGTGGACGACCTGAAGCGGCTTGGAGTGTGGGACGCCCGCACCCGCGAGGCGCTGCGCGATGCGGGCGGCTCGGTGCAGGACTTCGCCTGGATCCCCGAGGAGGTGCGGCGGCTGTACCGCACGGCCTGGGAGATCCCGCAGCGCGGCCTGATCGACATGGCCGCCGCCCGTACCCCGTACCTCGACCAGGCCCAGTCGCTGAACCTGTTCCTGGAGACGCCGACCATCGGGAAGCTCTCCTCGATGTACGCCTACGCCTGGAAGCAGGGCCTGAAGACCACGTACTACCTGCGCTCCCGCCCGGCGACCCGCATCGCCCGCGCGGCCGCCCGCGCCACCGTCCCCGTGCAGGCCACCCCGGACCCCGAAGCGGTCGCCTGCTCCCTGGAAAACCCCGAGTCCTGCGAGGCCTGCCAGTAATGACCACCGAAACCGTGCCCGGCGCGACCAAGAACCTGCTCGACCCCGGCTTCGAGCTGACCCTCCGCCCCATGCGCTACCCCGACTTCTACGAGCGCTACCGGGACGCCATCAAGAACACCTGGCACGTGGAGGAGGTCGACCTCCACTCGGACGTCGCCGACCTGGCCAAGCTCAGCCCCGAGGAGCAGCACCTGATCGGCCGGCTGGTGGCCTTCTTCGCGACGGGCGACTCGATCGTCGCGAACAACCTGGTGCTGACCCTCTACAAGCACATCAACTCCCCCGAGGCGCGGCTGTACCTGAGCCGGCAGCTCTTCGAGGAGGCCGTGCACGTCCAGTTCTATCTGACGCTGCTGGACACCTACCTCCCCGACCCGGCGGACCGCGCCGCCGCCTTCGCGGCCGTGGAGAACATCCCTTCCATCCGTGAGAAGGCCGAGTTCTGCTTCACGTGGATGGACTCGGTCGAGTCGATCGACCGCCTGGAGACCAAGGCCGACCGCCGCCGCTTCCTGCTCAACCTCATCTGCTTCGCCGCGTGCATCGAGGGCCTGTTCTTCTACGGCGCCTTCGCCTACGTCTACTGGTTCCGCAGCCGGGGCCTGCTGCACGGTCTGGCCACCGGAACCAACTGGGTGTTCCGGGACGAGACGATGCACATGTCCTTCGCCTTCGACGTGGTCGACACCGTCCGCAAGGAGGAGCCGGACCTCTTCGACGACGAACTGCGGCAGCAGGTCACCGACATGCTGGGGGAGGCCGTCGAGGCCGAGCTGCAGTTCGCGCACGACCTGTGCGGTGACGGCCTCCCGGGCATGAACACCGACTCGATGCGGCAGTACCTCGAGTGCGTCGCCGACCAGCGCCTGGCGCGCCTCGGCTTCGCCCCGGTGTACGGCTCCGAGAACCCCTTCTCCTTCATGGAGCTGCAGGGCGTTCAGGAGTTGACCAACTTCTTCGAGCGGCGCCCCTCCGCGTACCAGGTGGCGGTGGAGGGCACCGTCGACCTGGAAGAGGACTTCTGAGGCTCCCGGGCCTCCTTCCCCTCACTCCGGTCCTCCTGGGCCCGCCTGAGCTGACGGTCGACGCGCTTGTCGTGCACGATGCCGATCACCGAGGGCAGGACCATGAGGACCAGGAGTCCGAAGGTCACGAGCATTCCGATCAGGGCTTCCATCTGGTTTCCGGTCATGACACCACTGTCGCGCCGGGCACTCCTTACCGGGAGTGGCAGGACTGCCGTAGGGCCTCGATTTCCTGCCACTTCCGAGGCACACTGGCGGCATGCTGCAGAACGTGGCCGCCGTCCTGCTGGACGGCGTGCATCCCTTCGAACTCGGAGTGGTCTGCGAGGTCTTCGGCATCGACCGGAGCGACGACGGCCTGCCGGTGTACGACTTCGCGGTGGTGTCGGCGGAGGGTCCGGCGCTGAGCACCCATGTCGGCGGGCTCTCCGTCTCCACGCCGTACGGGCTGGACCGGCTGGAGGAAGCCGACCTCATCACGGTGCCGGCGGGGAGCGACTACGTCCGCCGGGAGTACCCGCCCGAGCTGCTGGACGCCCTGCGGCGGGCGGTGGACCGGGGCGCGCGGGTGCTGAGCGTGTGCTCGGGGGTGTTCGTGCTGGGCGCCGCCGGGCTGCTGGACGGCAGGCGGTGCGCGGTGCACTGGCACCACGCGGCCGAGCTGGCCCGGCAGTATCCGCAGGTCGCCGTCTCACCCGACGTGCTCTACGTGGACGAGGACCCGGTGATCACCAGCGCCGGCACCGCCGCCGGCATCGACGCCTGTCTGCACATCGTCCGCAAGGAACAGGGGCCGGAGGTCGCCAACAAGATCGCCCGGCGCATGGTCGTACCGCCGCACCGGGACGGCGGGCAGGCGCAGTACATCGAACGGCCGCTGCCGCCCTCCTCCTGCGACACCGTCGGCGAGGTGCTGGCCTGGATGGAACAGCACCTCGACGAGGAGGTCACCGTCGACCAGCTCGCGGCCCGGGCGCACATGTCCCCGCGCACCTTCGCCCGCCGCTTCCAGCAGGAGACGGGTACGACTCCCTACCGCTGGATCCTGCGCCAGCGTGTGCTGCTGGCCCAGCGGCTGCTGGAGGCGACGGACGAGACGATGGACACGATCGCCTGGCGCACGGGCTTCGGCACGGCGGCGGCCCTCAGACACCAGTTCGTCAGGTCCCTGGGCACCACCCCGCACGCCTTCCGGCGCGCCTTCCGGGGCCCGGAGGCAGCGGCCTGATCCTCACCGCGCGACCGGCCTGACCAGCAGGTCGTGCGGACGCAGGGTGATGCCCACGCGGACCGCGTCGTTCGAACCGGCCACCTGCTCGAAGCGGTACTTCGTGGCGAGTGCCGCCGTGATCAGCGTCAGCTGGGCCATCGAGAAGTGGTCGCTGGGGCACTTGCGATTGCCCACACTGAATGGCTTCATGGCATATTTCGGCACGTCCCCGGCACGTTCCGGAATCCAACGGTCCGGGTCGAACTCCAGGCTGTCGGGGTACGACTTCGGATCGCGTTGGATTGCGTACGGACTGTAGATGATGTCCGAACCGGCCGGAATGCGGTAGCCACCGAGTTCGGTGTCGACCACCGCCCGCCGCGTCAATACCCATACGGCGGGACGCAAACGGATGGCCTCGATGATGACATTGCCGGTGTGCGTGAGCCTGCGGACGTCGTCGAATGCCACGGGGCGCCCGCCGGTGACCGCTTCGACTTCGTCGCGTATGCGGTCGGCATGTTCCGGGTGCCCGGCAAGTGCCTGGAGCAACCACATGATCGTGGATGCGATGGTTTCGCTGCCGGGTGTGAGTATCGCGACGACCTGATCATGGATCTCCTGTTCCCCGATCGGGTCGCCATTGTCGTCCTTCGCCTCCAGCAATGCGGTCAGCAAATCGTCCGGTTTTTGACCGGACGCGCGGCGCTCGGCGATGATCTCGTCGACCAGCAGGTGCAAATCGGCCAGGGCGTTGTTGAATTGCCGGTTGGCCGGCAGCGGCAGGCGGTAGAGCGGTCCGAGCGGGACCACCATCCGGCGGTACATGCCCCGGAAGACGGTGGCGAGCGCGACGCACAGCCGTTCGGCCCGCTCGTCCATGTACTGGCCGCGCAACAGGCAGCGGGCCGCGACCCGCACGGCGACGCGGAAGGACTCGGAGGTGGCGTCGACGGTCCGCCCCGGCTGCCAGCGCTCGGCGAGCGCGTGCGCCTCCTCCTCCATGATCGGCCCGTAGGCGGGGATGGCGTCGAGCTTGAACGCCGGCTGGATGGTGCGTCGCTGACGGCGGTGGAGCGGGCCGTTGGCGGTCGCCACGCCCTCCTTGCCGAGCAGGCCCTCCAGCGACTCCCAGAGCGGGCCGGCGATGTGATAGTCGGGGCTGAGCGCCAGCGCGCCGGTGAGCTCCGGCGTGGTGACCGCGTACACGGTCTTCGGGCCGAGCTTGATGCGTACGACGTCGCCGTGGTCGCGCAGCTGGGACATGTAGGCCAGCGGGTCGCGGGCCAGCTTCCAGCCGTGGCCGAGAAGAGGAACGCCGCCACCCGCCACGGGCGGCTCGCGCAGCTCCGGCGCCCCGTCTGCCCGGGTCCCGGGGGTCGGGGAAAAATCGACGGTCATTTCTCACCTGCCGCTTCATTGTTGACGTACGGGGGCGTGGACCGGTCGTCCCAGCTTTCGACCCTGTACCGGCCGGACTCGTGGTGGAACCAGTAGACGGAACTGAACCAGTTCCGCATATTGCCGACGTTGACCCGTACGGCGCCGCTCAGTTCCTTTCCGCGCACGGTGCCGTCGGCGAGTTCGTCGGCGAACCGTAACGCATCCTGTTCCACGACAAGAAATTCGTTGATGCATTTCTCGACGCGTCGCCGGACTTCCCCTATCGCTTCTTCCAGAGTCAGCCCGTGATGAGTGATGAGACTGATGCCGAGATTATGGACCTCGTCACCCGCTATCTCCTTCGGCAAGGAGCAGAGGTCGTTGTACCAGGCGGCGAATTCCTGGCTCAGGAGCGCCGCCCGGCGATATGCCGGGTGTTTCCGGACGGCGTCCGGGAGTTCGCAGCCCGCGCTCGGCTCCAGCAGGTCGGTCCAGATCCAGTGCGCGAAGGTGAGCCGGCGCATTTCGAGGTATTCCTCGACGCCCGGCACGATCCCGCGGGTGCGGTTGTGGAATTCCCGGTCGTACGCCTCGATCACCGCGTGGAAGTGCCGGGCGAACCGGGCGTTCCACGTCGCCGGCGCCGGCAGGAAGGCGTACAGCCGCCGCACGCTGTCGGCGAACGCGGCGACCAGCGTGTCCTCGTGGTGCAGGTGGTCCCCCGGGGAGTCGAGAGCCGTGTGCAGCCGGTCCCGCAGCCGTCGCCAGCCGGTGGGACGGCCGTGGACGATGTCACGATCGTGCCGGTCGTCCCAGACGAAGAACCACGCGCTGAAGTCCGCTATCGCCTGCATGACCTCGTCGGGGGCGTCCAGGTAGTAGCCCGCCATGAGGTCCGTGTAGCGGAGGCCGTCGGCATGTTCCTCGACCTTGTCGGCCGGCATGAGCCGTTTTTCCAGCATCCAGGTGCGGGTGTTCCTCTGGAGCTTCGGCCAATACGGGTGCAGTTGCCGGGGAAAAGCCGCCTCGATCACCGGGAGGCGGAGCGATGGAGGTACTGCGATCGCGGTCGGTGTCGCTGTGGTGCCGTGTGAGAAAGCATGCACGAACAAACCCCTCTCAGCCGCCGGTGGCGCACCTCTCTCGTGGAACGGGGCGTGCGCCGTTGCGTATCCCCACACTTCCCATTCAGCACCACAACTGACCACTCTGGGAACGGATTTGCTTTATTCACTACCCCCTGTGCCGGAATTCTCCTGTTGTGTGGCAGGTTCCGGCACAGAAACGGCGCCCGCTCGGGATGAGACCGAACGGGCGCCGTGCGCACGGGGCTTGTGGGACCGGTGATGCGAAGTCAGTCGTTCGCGACCACGGGGTAGCGCGGCTCGTTCTCGGCCATCTGCCGCAGGGCGTCCTTGCGTTCGCGCTTGGAGAGCCGGTCGATGTAGAGGTACCCGTACAGGTGGTCCGTCTCGTGCTGCAAACACCGTGCGAAGTAGCCGGTGCCGCGCACCTTGATCGGGTTGCCCTTCTCGTCCTGCCCGGTCACCTCGGAGTAGTCGGGGCGGGCGAGCGGCGCGTAGGCGGTCGGCACGGACAGGCAGCCCTCGTTGCTGTCGTCCAGACGGCGCCGGTCGGCGGGCAGTTCGACGAGCCTGGGGTTGCAGACCACGCCGACGTGGCGGGTGCCCTCGTCGTCGGGGCAGTCGTAGACGAAGACCTTCTTGCCGACGCCGATCTGGTTGGCGGCCAGGCCCACGCCCTCGGCGGTGCGCTGGCTGGCGAACATGTCCGCGACCAGCTGCTGGAACTCCTCGCCGAAGTCGGTGACGTCCTCGCACTCCTTGTGCAGCACCGGGTTGCCGACCACCGTGATCGGACGCGAGGTGCCGCGCTCACGCCAGGCCGTCTCGCGCTCCTCGCAGTCCTCGGTGTCGACGACGAACCCCTCGTCGTCCACGGGGAGCACGCCCGCGTGCTGCTGATCGGTGTCCTGCTGGGCCATGACCGACGTACGCCTTCCTCGAACAACTAAGGGGTGATGCTGATGGGGACTGCTGCCGCGAAGTCCTGGTGCCGCAGAGTCCTGGTAAAGACTACGGGGCCGCTCAGCAGACCTCTTCCAGATCCCGCCAGTCCCGGGAGTCGGGACTGTCCGCGACCCACCCGTCGAGCAGTCCCCTCACCAGCGCGGCCGGCGCGGCCACCCCGCACTCCCGCTCCGGCACCCAGAGCTGTCCGTCGGTGCGGTGGCCGAGGGGCCCCGGGTGTCCCGGTTCGCTGTGGTCGTGCGGGTCGAGGTGCTCGCCGTCGCCCTCGTCGGACGGCATCCGTGACTCCGAGCACATCCGGCACAGCAGCCGGACCGAGGAGGACCAGTCCTCGGCGGCGAAACCCGCGTCGGCGGCAAGCTGCTCCAGGGCGTCCCGGTCGGCCTCGGTCGCGGCCTCCAGGAGGACCACCCAGGTGGGCACGGGCGACGGCGCCCACAACTCGATCTCGTCGAAGACGGGGTAGGCGTGCCCCGCGGCGGTCGTCCGTTCCCCGTGCGGCACCCCGTCGTGCAGGACCACCTCGCCCCAGCGCCGGCCCGAGGACGGCAGCGGGATGGACAGCACCTCGATGCGGGCGGGGTCCAGCCGCCGCCCCCACACGACCTCGGCCTCGCCCTCCGGGGACAGCCGCACGGCCGCGCTGCCGAGGTCCATGCCGAGGGGCTCGCCGGCGTCCGTCGCGCCCCCTGGGGTGCGCAACCCGTAGGCCTGCCACGCACGACGGGCCAGCGGCCAGTCCTGCAGGGCGGTCGCGGCGATGCCGACGTTCCACCAGTCGGGCGCGCCGCTGTCCCGGTCGAGCAGCGCCACGGCCCTGAGGCCGGCCGCTCTGGCCTGCTCCCAGTCGTGCCGGAACTTGTGCAGCAGGGCGAGGTTGAACCACGACTCCGACAGCCAGGGTTCCAGGTCGGCGGCGCGCGTCAGCAACGCGCCCGCGTCCTCGTAGCGACCGTCGCCGATCAGCGTGAACGCGCGGTCGGTGGCCTGCCGCCAGGAGGCGGAGGGCCGGTGCCGTCCCTTGCCGAAGATCCTCACGATTCCCGCCTGCCAGTTCCGTTCTGTGGGCTGGCTGTGCCTTCCCGCGCCCCCGGACACCTTCTCCTTCGCATCCAACCACGTACGGCCACGAGGTCGCTCATTACCCATGGGTTACCCAGCCGCGGACGCGGTAAGACTGCCTCGGGACAGCACCCGGGCCAGTGCTTCCACGACGTCGGGAGCGTAATCGTCCGCGGTTGCCAGGCGCAGCTCCTCCAGTGCCGTGAGGTCGCCGCCGGGCCCGGCGTCCCTTGCCTTCTCCTCGTAGGCGTTCACGGCCCGTACGATCCGCGCGGCGACCGGCTGCTCACGGCAGGGGTCGGCCTGTCGCTCCACCACCACCGCGACCGCCGCGTCGACGCCCGTCTGACGGACGACGGCCCCGCCGAGCAGCGCGATCCGCCGCTGCTCGGTGACGGGCAGACCGGCGGTGGCTCCGGCCGGGACGGGGTCGACCAGACTCAGCTGCCCGATGTCGTGCATGAGGGCCGCGTACTCGAGGACGATCAGCTCGGCTCCGGACAGCCCCAGGTCGCGTCCGACGGCGCCGCTGAGCTCGGCCACGCGGCGGGCGTGCCCGGCCGGGGTGTACCCGGCGATCTCGGTGGCCCGCGCCAGGGAGGCGATGGTCTGGCGGTAGGTGGCCCGGACGGCCGCGTACCTGCGGTAGGACAGCTGGGTGAGCAGCAGCGGCACGCAGAAGACGGGGAGCGCCCACAGTCCCGCGACGGCCACCGCGAGCGCCATCACAACCCCTGTCGCGCACACCGCGGACGTGATCCCGACCCTGCCGCGCAACTCCTCGCGCAGCAGCGGGCCGAAGGGCCACCCGGTGCGCGCGTGCACGGGTGCCGCGGCGAACACGGCGTCGCACAGTGTGGTCAGGGCGAGCAGCCCGATCAGCAGCAGCGCGTAGGCGGGGCCGCTCCAGTCCTGGAAGAAGCCCTGGTTGGACAGCGGCCGGAAGCACACGGCGGCGAAGGCGACGGTGAGCACGCGCCGCGCCAGGTGGTCCAGCACGGGTCCGCGGCCGTGCGCGACGTACGGCACGGTGCCGAGCAGCGAGGCGGCGAGCACGACGGTGACGGTCTGGGCGACGCCATGGTGCACGGACTGCCCGGCGACGTTGCCGAGCAGTGCGTAGGCCAGTGCTCCGGCGGCCCCGAGGGGCGCGGTCTCCCGGACTTCGGTCCCGGCTCGCCGGGTGAGCTCACCGAGGGCGACGAGGACGCCGAAGGCCAGCGCGACGGGCCGCTCCGTCGGCCCCGACCACAGCACGGAGGTGACGCAGGCGAGCGCGACGAGCCCGGCGCAGGCGGGGACGAGGCCGAGGACAACGGGAGCCCGGGACCGCGACGACGTCATGGCGTGCTCCCGTCGACGCGACCACGCGCTCCCGCCCCGCGGCCGTCCCTCGTCGGCGGCCCTCCGTGGTCGACGCGAGCATGCGCTCCTGCCCCACGGCCGTCCGTCGTCGGCGGCCCTCCGTGGTCGACGCGCACACGCGTCCGGCGCGCGGGGGCGTGCCCACCGACGACCGCCTCCCACCACCAGCGACCGCAGTGACCGGTCACCGACGGCCGGCCCGAGGAGCCACCCGCACCACCCCCGTCAACCACACCGGTCGGCAGGGCCCGTGTGCCGTAGGCCGTCGCCGCCGGGCGCCGGCCCGTCACCGGTCCCGGGCCTCTGGCCGCCCCGGCCCCCACCGCCGTCACCGCGTCCCCCTGCCCGCACCGTCCCGCGCTTCCCCGCCCCGATCCACGATCACCCCGGCGGGAAGAGCCGGGGTGCTGTCGGCCGTCACGGCCGGGCGCCAGCCGTGGCGTCCCAGGGCGCGCACCAGCGCCCCGACCATGCGCGGGTCGAAGTGGGCCCCGGCACACCGTTCGAGCTCGGCCACCGCCGCCGCGACGGGACGGGCCCTGCTGTAGGAACGCGTGGACGTCATCGCGTCGAAGGCGTCGGCGACGGCCACCACCCGGGCCGATTCCGGGATCCGGTCGCCGGCCAGCCCATAGGGGTAGCCGCTGCCGTCCAGCCGTTCGTGGTGGTGGAGGACGGCGGCCCGGGCCTCCCCCAGGAAGCGGATGCCGCGCACCATCTCGTGCCCGTACTCGGGGTGCAGCTCGATCACCCGGCGCTCCTCGGGCGTCAGCGGCCCGTCCTTGCGCAGCAGCCGGGTGGGCACGCCCAGCTTGCCCACGTCGTGCAGGATCCCGGCGAAGCGGAGCGTCTCGACGCGTTCGTCGTCCATACCCAGCTCACGGGCGATCATCATCGAGGCCTGACCGACCCGTTCACTGTGCCCGCGCGTGTACCCGTCCTTGATGTCGACGGCCTGCACGAGCGCCCGGATGGTCGCCTGGTGCGCGGCGCGCTCCCGGTGGTACTGGGCGAACGCCCACCACGCCACGCACATCGGCAGCAGCACGAGCAGCGCGGCGACGGGACCGTACGGGCTGCGCCACAGGACGGCCATCATCAGCCCGGCGAGCCCGTGCACGGCGATCGGTGCGAGCGACCGGGAGAACAGCCCCCGCCAGGCCCGGCCCACCGCGCCCCTCCCCCGCTGCCTGAAAGGAGCGGGCGGTGCCCCCATGGCCAGCGCCATGATGCCGCCGTCCAGCAGCGTCAGGACCAGGCAGAAAGCGAGTACGGCGGCCCCGGCCGGCACGAGCGCGTACGGGAAGTCGGGCGCGACGACCGCGTCCCGCCCACCGAGCTCCCCGTGCACCCGGGCGGCGACCCACACGGCGAGCGCCGGCTGCACGGCGCGCCAGACGCGCCGCGGGCCGAAAGGCCGCGCACCCGGGGACAGCACGGCCCCGGGCAGCGCCACCAGCACGGCGGCGGGCGGCGGCAGCAGGAAGGCCCCGGCGAGGAGCACGGGGTAGCCGGTCCCCAGGAAACGGGACCGGGCGACCTGCTCGCAGCCCACGTACAGCCCGGCGAGCAGCAGCACGGCCCACCACGGGGTGTGCACCGCCGGCAGTGGGCGCAGGGAGATCAGGACGGCGAGGGCGACACCGGTGACGTAGGCACGCACCCGCGCCGGTACCGCGTCCATGTGCCCCTCCCCCGGCCACGCCTGTCAGGCTCCGGAGCCTAGGACGGCAGCTGGGGGAGGCGGGCGGACTACCCGAGGATTAGCACGTACGAGTGATGCGCGGTGTCAGGACGCGGACTCCACGCTGTCAGGACTCCCGCGGTGTCAGGACTCCTGCGGAGTCGGCGGCGCGACCGTGACGTCGTGCTCGGGCACGGACTGCCCGGACCGGATCAGGTCGATCCGGCCCATGACCTTGGACCGCAGGTCACCCGGCACGTCGTCCTGCCCGCAGCACCGCTTGACCAGCTTCTTCACGGCCTGCTCCAGCCCGTACTTCTCCAGGCAGGGCGAGCACTCCTCGAAGTGGTGCTCGAACTTCACGCAGTCCGAGTCGGGCATCTCTTTGTCGAGGAACTCGTAGAGATGATCGAGGATTTCGCTGCAATCCGTCTCGTGCGGCTCTCCGCAGCTCATGACCCCGAGCCTTTCGCTTCGTTCGACTCTCCGGCGCCGGCCGGGACCAGACCGCGGTCGCGGGCGTAGTCCTCCAGCATGCCGCGCAGCTGGCGGCGTCCGCGGTGCAGCCGGGACATCACCGTACCGATGGGTGTCCCCATGATGTCGGCGATCTCCTTGTAGGCAAAGCCCTCGACGTCCGCCAGGTACACGGCGATACGGAATTCCTCGGGAATCGCCTGGAGCGCTTGCTTGACGTCCGAGTCGGGCAGGTGGTCGAGCGCCTGCGACTCCGCGGAGCGCAGACCGGTCGACATGTGCGACTCGGCGCGCGCGAGCTGCCAGTCCTCGATCTCCTCGGCCGCGCTGCGCTGGGGTTCGCGCTGCTTCTTGCGGTACGAGTTGATGAAGGTGTTGGTGAGGATGCGGTACAGCCAAGCCTTGAGGTTGGTGCCCTCGCGGAACTGGTGGAAGGACGCGTACGCCTTGGCGTAGGTCTCCTGCACCAGGTCCTCGGCGTCGGCCGGATTACGCGTCATGCGCAGCGCGGCCGAGTACATCTGGTCGAGGAACTCGAGCGCGTCCCGCTCGAAGCGCGCACTGCGCTCCGCGGTCGACTCCGCGCCCGTGCCCCGGCCCTCGGGCTGCTCCGCCTGGCCGTGTTCGGTCCCTGCGTCGGTCCCAGTGACCGGACCCACCTCCTCCAGTGATGTCACGAGACCGAGACCGGTCCCGCTCGAATCGGAGGATAGACGACGATCCGGTCCGCCCGCCGCCCGAATAGGGGCGGTCTTCGCCGCATGCAGCACGGACCAGTCCAGGTCGGTGCGGCCACGGCTCGGGCAGAAGGTCGAACCCATGCGGCGAATTCCTCTCCTACGGCGTCGGTGCTGATGCTCAGCAACGTATGTCCGCCACAACAGTGACCGGTGGCTCGTCATTCCCGGGGCGTCAGCCGAGTGACCCGGTCCACGCGGCCACGGCGTCGGTGATCACCGCCAGGGCCTCGTCCTGGGTGATGCCCGCGCGCTTCGGGACGGCGAAGCCGTGGTCGCCGTACGGCACCTCGACCAGTTCGTGTCCGCCTGCCGGGAACTCCTCCGGCTTCCCGAACGGATCGTTGCCGCCCTGTACGACGAGGGTCGGCGCCCCGGCCCCGAGCAGTTCGTCCGCGCGGGACTTCTCGGGCCTGCCCGGTGGATGCAGCGGGAAGCTCAGGGCGAGGACGGCGTGGGCGCCCAGTTCGGCGGCGGTGCGGCAGGCGACGCGGGCCCCGGCGCTGCGGCCGCCGGAGATCACCGGCAGCCCCGGCGCGGTCAGCGCGGGCCAGATGCCCCGCCAGCCGACGTCCAGGGTCTTCGGCGCGGGCGCCACCTTCTTGCCGGCCACCCGCCACGGCTGTTCGACGAGGGCGACGCTGACACCGTGCGCGGGCAGCACGGCCGCCAGCGCCTTCAGGTCGCGTGCCTCGATGCCGCCGCCGGCGCCGTGGCTCACGCCCAGGACGAGGCGGGGCTTCTTCGCGGTGTGCCAGGTGACACGGGCGGGCCCCGCCTCCGTCTCGACGACCTCCGTCACATCCGTTGTCGCATCCGTCACAGGCACATCCGTCACATCAGCCGCTTTCGTCTCATCCGTCGCATCAGAAGAGTGTGCCCTCTTCCGGCGCCTCCAGCTCCTTCAGCAGCTCCGGCCCGTTGTTGCGGACGTTGCTCACCGCGGTGGAGACGGGGAAGGCCCGCATCAGCCCCGCGGGCGGGGGTGCCAGCAGGGAGGTCAGCTCGTCGGGGTCCGTGCGCGCCGGGTCGAGCCAGTCGTCCCACCGGTCCGGCGTCAGCATCAGCGGCATCCGCGGGTGGATGTCGGCCAGGGCGTGCGGCCCGTCGGCCGGGGCGACCGCGAGCGGCGTGCTCTCCGCCTCCGTGGTGATCACCGAGCACGTCACCCACCAGGCCTGCGGATGGTCGTCCGGCAGCGTCCTGTCCCGCCAGAACTCGTACAGCCCCGCCATGGCGAACACGGACCCGTCGGCCGGAGTCACGAAGTAGGGCTGCTTGCGGGGCCGCTTCTTGCGCCCCTCGACCTCCAGGTCCCGCTCCTGCTTGCCGGTGACCCACTCGTAGTAGCCGTCGGCGGGGAGGATGCAGCGCCGGGTGGCGAAGGCGCGACGGTAGGACGGCTTCTCGTGGACGGTCTCCGCGCGCGCGTTGATCATCCGGGCGCCGCCCTCGGGCGTCTTGGACCAGGAGGGGACCAGTCCCCACTTCAGCTTCCGCAGCTGGCGAACCGGCTTCGGGTCCTCGACGTCTTTCAGGGGACGGTCCAGGACGGCGTAGACCTCCTTGGTGGGAGCCACGTTGTAGTCGGGCTCCAAGGATTCCTTGGGCTCCCACTTGTCGATCTCAAAGATTCCCGCGAGATCCTCGGGTCGACGACTCGCCGCATACCGTCCGCACATACGTGCCACACTGCCAGACCCCGCGCGTGAACGAGGAGCCCTCACCGGACATGGACCACCTCGCATCGGCCTCGTTGGCCTCCCTCTGGGACGAAGTCTCGGGCACCCAGCCCGACCCCGACCTGTGGGTGGTGATCGTGACCCTGGGCGCCGCGCTCGCCGTCGTCGCTCCGCGCGGGCCGTGGCGCATGGCCCGCAACGCCATCACCATCGCCCACGAAGGCGGTCACGGGCTCGTGGCGCTGCTCACCGGGCGCACGCTGACCGGCATCACCCTGCACTCGGACACCAGCGGCCTCACCGTCAGCCGCGGCAAGCCGCACGGGCTCGGGATGATCCTCACCGCGGTCTCCGGTTACACCGCTCCCCCGCTGCTCGGCCTCGGCGGCGCCGCCCTGCTGGCCTCGGGGCGCATCACCCTGCTGCTGTGGCTCGCGACGGCGCTGCTCGTCGCCCTGCTGGTGATGGTCCGCAACGCGTACGGGATGCTGACCGTGGTGCTGACCGGCGGCACGTTCGTCCTGGTGTCCTGGCTGGCCGGGCCGCAGGTGCAGGCGGCGTTCGCGTACACGGTGGTGTGGTTCCTGCTGCTCGGTGGGGTACGCCCGGCGTTCGAGCTGCAGGCCGTACGGGCGCGGGGCGGCGCCGGGGACTCGGACGCGGACCAGCTGGCCCGGCTGACCCACGCACCGGCGGGGGTGTGGTTCCTCCTGTTCCACGCGGTGTCGCTGTGCTCGCTGCTGGGCGGGGGGCGCTGGCTGCTGGAGCTCTGAAACCGGGAGCGGTCTCTTGGGTGCGGTCTTTTTCGATCTCATGCATATATGCAAGGCAATTTCCCTGTCATGGCTTCGGTCAGGTTTCGCCGCTTCTGATCAAGATCTCCGACCGCCCTCAGCCATTAAAGTGGGGCCCATGACCGTGAACCCCGCGCACACCGCCCTCTGGCCCGCCCCGCACGCGAGCGGAGCCGTCGACGCGACCGTCCACGTGCCCGGATCCAAATCGGTCACCAACCGCGCCCTGGTGCTGGCCGCCCTCGCCTCCGAGCCCGGCTGGCTGCGCCGCCCGCTGCGCTCCCGCGACACCCTGCTGATGGCCGGAGCGTTGCGCGCGATGGGCGTCGAGATCGAGGAGGGCGTCGGCCCGGAAGGCACCGGCGAGTTCTGGCGGGTCATCCCGGCGGGCCTGCGCGGCCCGGCCACCGTCGACGTCGGCAACGCCGGCACGGTCATGCGCTTCCTGCCGCCGGTCGCCACACTCGCCGACGGCGCCATCCGCTTCGACGGCGACCCTCGTTCGTACGAGCGCCCCCTGCACGGTGTGATCGACGCGCTGCGCGTCCTGGGCGCCCGCGTCGACGACGACGGGCGCGGCGCACTGCCCATGACCGTGCACGGCGGCGGCGCCCTGGAGGGCGGCCCGGTGGAGATCGACGCGTCCTCGTCCTCCCAGTTCGTCAGCGCCCTGCTGCTGTCCGGGCCGCGCTTCAACCAGGGCGTCGAGGTCCGCCACACCGGCTCCGCGCTGCCGTCCATGCCGCACATCCGCATGACGGTCGACATGCTGCGCTCGGTCGGGGCCCAGGTCGACACCCCGGAGTCGGGCGGCGAACCGAACGTCTGGCGGGTCACCCCGGGCGCGCTGCTCGGCCGGGACCTGACGATCGAGCCGGACCTCTCCAACGCCCAGCCGTTCCTGGCGGCGGCGCTCGTGACCGGCGGCAAGGTCGTGATCCCCGACTGGCCGTCCCGCACCACCCAGCCCGGTGACCGGCTCCGCGAGATCTTCACCGACATGGGTGGTTCCTGCGAACTGACCGACTACGGGCTCGTCTTCACCGGATCGGGGGCGGTGCACGGCATCGACGTCGACCTCGGCGAGGTCGGTGAGCTCACCCCGGGCATCGCGGCCGTCGCCGCCCTCGCGGACTCCCCCTCGACCCTGCGCGGGGTGGCCCACCTGCGCCTGCACGAGACGGACCGCCTGGCCGCGCTCACCAAGGAGATCAACGAACTCGGCGGTGACGTCACCGAGACCGCCGACGGCCTGCACATCCGGCCGCGCCGGCTGCACGGCGGGGTCTTCCACACCTACGAGGACCATCGCATGGCCACCGCCGGCGCGATCATCGGGCTCGGGGTGGAAGGCGTGGAGATCGAGAACGTGGCGACGACGGCCAAGACCCTGCCCGATTTCCCCGACCTGTGGGCCGGGATGCTCGGGGCGTAGGGACCGTTCGCCATGCGCCGCTACGGCAAGCACACCGACGAGGACGACATCCGCTCCCGCCCCAACCGCAAGGGCAACCGACCGCGCACCCACATCCGGCCCAAGCACGAGGACGCCGCTGAGGGCCTCGTCCTCACCGTGGACCGGGGCCGGCTGACCTGCCTCGTCGAGGACCGGGTCGTCATGGCGATGAAGGCCCGCGAACTGGGCCGCAAGGCGGCGATCGTCGGCGACCGGGTCGCGCTGGTCGGTGACCTGACCGGCAAGAAGGACACGCTCGCGCGCATCGTCCGCATCGAGGAGCGCACCTCGGTCCTGCGCCGCACGGCGGACGACGACGACCCGTACGAGCGCGTCGTCGTCGCCAACGCCGACCAGCTCGCCATCGTCACGGCCCTCGCTGACCCCGAGCCGCGCCCCCGTCTGATCGACCGCTGCCTGGTCGCGGCGTTCGACGGCGGCCTGACCCCGCTGCTGGTGATGACCAAGTCCGACCTAGCCCCGCCCGACGAACTGCTCGAACTCTACGGCGCGTTGGACATCCCCTACGTCGTCACCAGCCGCGAGGAACTGGAGAACGGCGACGCCGCCGACCGCGTACGGGAACACCTGGACGGCAAGGTCACGGCCTTCGTCGGCCACTCGGGCGTCGGCAAGACGACGCTTGTCAACGCGCTGGTACCCGAGGACCGCCGCCGTACGACGGGACACGTCAACGCGGTGACGGGACGCGGTCGGCACACGACGACCTCGGCCCTCGCCCTTCCGCTGTCCTCGGACGCGGGCGGCTGGGTCGTCGACACCCCGGGCGTACGGTCGTTCGGCCTCGCCCACATCGACCCGTCCCGGGTGATCCACGCGTTCCCCGACCTGGAGCCCGGTACGGAGGGCTGCCCCCGCGCGTGCAGCCACGACGAGCCCGACTGCGCGCTGGACGCGTGGGTCGCCGAGGGCCACGCCGACCCGGCGCGGCTGTACTCGCTGCGCCGGCTGCTGTCGACGCGGGAACGGAAGGAAGGCGACTGACCTCCGCGTTGTTTGCCGTACCGCTGGATCGGTAAGTGCATAATCGCACCAAGCCGGATCCAAGCCTGCGTAAAGCGCGACGTAGCGACGAAGCGGTCACGGTAGGGGACTACGGGAGGACGAGACATGGCGTGGCTGCTGGTCATAGTGGCCGGGTTACTCGAAACCGGCTTCGCCGTCTGCCTGAAGCTGTCGCACGGTTTCACCCGGCTCTGGCCGACCATCGCCTTCTGCGCCTTCGCGCTGGGCAGTTTCGGCCTGCTGACGATGTCCCTGAAGAAACTCGACGTCGGTCCCGCGTACGCGGTGTGGACCGGCATCGGCGCCGCGGGCACCGCCATCTACGGCATGGTGTTCCTGGGCGACCTGGTCTCCACCCTGAAGATCGTCTCGATCAGCCTGGTCGTCATCGGTGTGATCGGCCTGCAGCTGTCGGGCTCGGCGCACTGACCGGACGTCAGGACGTCAGGACGTCGACTGTCGCGGCAGAGCGTTGCGCACGAGTTCCCCCACCCCACCCTCGCCGGGCGGGGCCGCGACACAGGACAGGGCGAGGCGTACGGCCAGTTCGCAGGAGCGGGCCAGCTCGGTGAGGTCCGGCGGCTCGGGTGCGCCGACATCGTTCAGGGCGGCCACCGCGCGGTCGCGGACGAGGGCCACGAAGTCGCCGGGCGCGGGCAGCGGGCCGTCGGCCCGGCGCTGAGCCGGCACCGCGGAGGAGGACGGCACCGCCGTCAGGGCCGGGGAGGGCAATCGCTCGCTCCAGCAGCCGGTGAGCATGGCCCGCACCAACGCGTTCCGGCGGGCGGCCGACGTCGTCCACTCGGCGGTCGCGGTGAGCCGCTCGCAGGGGTCACCAGGTCCGGAGAGCGCGTGCTCGACGCCGCTGAGGTACCCGTCGGCCTCCCTGCGGACGAGCGCCCGGGCGAGCCCCTCCTTGCTCCCGAACTCGTTGTACAGCGTCTGCCGGGACACCCCGGCCGCCGCCGCCACGTCCACCATCCGCACTGCGGACCACGGCCGACGCGCCAGCGCCCTGTAAGCGGCGTCGAGCAGGGATTCCCGGGCTGCAGGCATCGTCGCCTCCCTGGGGCCGAGCGACTAGGTGCCCAGATTTGACGGGCAGGGGGGCACTGTCAAGGGGCTGCGCGCGCCGTGCAGGGCCGAGCTCCGGCTGCGGACTGCCGCACCGGTGCGGACAGCTGTGCCGCCGTGGGCGGTCACGCCGGTGCAGGCGGTCACGCCGGTGCAGGCGGTCACGCCGGTGCAGGCAGTCGTGCCGGTGGGGTGCCCGGGTGGGTGGGGTGGCACGGGTGGGCAGCGCGGGTGGGTGCAGTCGCACCCCGCCGGCGCCGACCCGCGCGTCCCACCCGCCCGGCACCAACGGGCCCGCACCACCGGACCGCGGCCCCCTCACGTTTCCCGCCACGCCCCGCCAAACCCCTGGTAGCCCCGTCCCATCCCCGACAGATACCGTGGCCGCATGCCCGACTACCTCGACGACCTCCGCCTCGCCCACGTCCTCGCGGACGCCGCCGACGCCGCGACGATGGACCGCTTCAAGGCCCTCGACCTGAAAGTCGAGACCAAGCCGGACATGACGCCGGTGAGCGAGGCGGACAAGGCCGCCGAGGAACTCATCCGCGGCCACCTCGCCCGCGCCCGCCCCCGCGACGCGGTCCTCGGCGAGGAGTACGGCGTCGAGGGCACCGGCCCCCGCCGCTGGGTCGTCGACCCGATCGACGGCACCAAGAACTACGTGCGCGGCGTCCCCGTCTGGGCCACCCTCATCGCCCTCATGGAAGCCGGTGAGGGCGGTTACCAGCCCGTCGTCGGCCTCGTCTCCGCCCCGGCACTCGGCCGCCGCTGGTGGGCCGTCAAGGACCACGGCGCCTTCACCGGCCGCAGCCTGACCTCGGCCTCCCGGCTCCAGGTGTCCCAGGTCTCCGCGCTCTCCGACGCCTCCTTCGCGTACTCCTCGCTCAGCGGCTGGGAGGAGCAGGGTAGGTTGGACGGCTTCCTGGACCTGACCCGCGAGGTGTGGCGCACACGCGCGTACGGCGACTTCTGGCCGTACATGATGGTCGCCGAGGGATCGGTCGACCTGTGCGCCGAACCCGAGCTCTCCCTCTGGGACATGGCCGCGAACGCGATCATCGTCACGGAGGCCGGCGGCACCTTCACCGGCCTCGACGGTCGCCCCGGCCCGCACAGCGGCAACGCGGCGGCGTCCAACGGCCGACTCCACGACGAGCTGCTGGGATTCCTCAACCAGCGCTACTGACGCGCTTCCTGGCGCCCCCTGCGTACGCCCTACGCGCCCTCTTGTTGACCCGTGCTTTACCTGCCACTCTGAGAGTCCCCCACTTGTGAACTTGTGAATCCATGAACGAACTCATGGATCACGGCAGGAGGTGGCTCCACCCATGCTCGTCCGCGAAGCCATGAGCAAGGTCGTCCTCACCATCGGCCCCGCCCACACCCTCCGCCAGGCCGCCGCCCTGATGTCAGCCCGCCGGGTCGGCGCGGCCGTGGTGTACGACCCCGACGCCGACGGCATCGGCATCCTCACCGAACGCGACGTCCTCGTCTCCGTGGGCCTGGGCCAGGACCCGGACACCGAACGCGCGCACGCCCACACCACCACCGACGTCGTGTTCGCCGCGCCGTCCTGGTCCGTGGAGGAGGCGGCCCGTGCGATGACTCACGGCGGCTTCCGCCATCTCATCGTCCTCGAGCGCGGCGAACCCGCCGGAATCGTCTCGGTCCGCGACATCATCCGCTGCTGGGTACCGGAGCGGTCGCGGGACGGGACGCCGGTGGTGACCGCCTGACGGACACCCCTTCCCTCCCCCGTCCCTCCCCTCCCTCGCGCCCCTCCCGTTCTCGCGTCTCGGGACGACACGACGAACGGGCCGGGCCCCCGTTCCCGGGGATCCGGCCCGCCGTTACGACAAGCGGTCCAGTGCTGGACGTCAGCCGCGCAGGGCCTGCACCGCGGCCTCCAGCCGCTTGCCGAAGTCACCGTCGGCCTGGCGGAAGTTGTTGACCGCGCGCTCGATGATGTCCTCGCGCGAGACCTGGGAGATGGCACCCGCCAGGTTGTTCACCAGGCGCTCCTTCTCCTCGTCCGTCATCAGCCGGTAGAGGTTGCCCGCCTGGACGAAGTCGTTGTCCTCGGCGTGCGACGGCGCCTCGTGGTCACCGGTGACGCCGGAGACCGCGACCGGCTGCCACAGGGCCTTGTCCGTCTGGAACGGGCCGCCGAAGCTGTTCGGCTCGTAGTTCTTCGCGCCCTTGTGGCGGCCGTCGTACAGGTAGCCGTCACGGGAGTTGGTGCGCGCGTCGGTGGCGTGCGGGCGGTTCACCGGCAGGTGGTCGGCGTTGATGCCGACGCGGTAGCGGTGGGCGTCGCCGTAGGCGAAGAGACGGCCCTGGAGCATCTTGTCCGGGGACGGACCGATACCGGGCACGAAGTGCGCCGGGGAGAAGATCGACTGCTCGACCTCGGCGAAGATGTTCTCCGGGTTGCGGTTGAGCTCCAGCTTGCCGAACTCGATGACCGGGTAGTCCGCGTGCGGCCAGACCTTGGTCAGGTCGAACGGGTTGAAGCGGTACTTCGCCGCGTCGGCCACGGGCATGACCTGCACGCCGACGGTCCAGGACGGGAACTCGCCGCGCTCGATGGCCTCGCGCAGGTCGCGCTGGTGGGAGTCGGGGTCCTCACCGGCGAGCTTGTCGGCCTCGGCCTGCGTGAGGCACTTGATGCCCTGGTCGGTCTTGAAGTGGTACTTGACCCAGAAGGCCTCGCCGGCCTCGTTGCTCCACTGGTAGGTGTGCGAGCCGAAGCCGTCCATGTGGCGGTACGACGCCGGGATGCCGCGGTCACCGAACAGCCAGGTCACCTGGTGCGTGGACTCGGGCGACAGGCTCCAGAAGTCCCAGACGTTGTCCATCTCCGTCGAGCCCGTGTACGGGTCGCGCTTCTGGGTGTGGATGAAGTCGGGGAACTTGATGGCGTCCTTGATGAAGAACACCGGGGTGTTGTTGCCGACGAGGTCGTAGTTGCCCTCTTCGGTGTAGAACTTCAGCGCGAAACCACGCGGGTCGCGGACGGCGTCCGCCGCGCCCAGGTTGCCGGCCACGGTCGAGAAACGGAGGAAGGTCTCCGTCTCCTTGCCGACCTCGGAGAGGAACTTGGCGCGCGTGTACTGGGTGACATCGGCGGTGACCGTGAAGGTGCCGTAGGCACCCGCGCCACGGGCGTGCACCACACGCTCCGGGATGCGCTCACGGTTGAAGTGGGCCAGCTTCTCCAGGAGCAGCTGGTCCTGGACGAGCACGGGGCCGCCGACGCCCGCGGTCTCGCTGTTCTGGTTGTCGGCTACCGGAGCACCGGCCTCCGTCGTAAGCGGTCCCTGAGTCACGTACGCCTCCTGCGCCAATCCTGCAAAACCTGTCGCTTGGCTAATGCCGCTGTCGATCCTACAATGGACAATGTCTAAGTCAAGTAAGACTCCAAAGTCACACCCGTTCGGGACCTGGTCCCCTTGCTGTTAGGCTGGTCTGTATGAGTGACCTTCTGGAACGGCTGCGTGGACGCGGATGGCGCATGACCGCGCAGCGACGCGTCGTGGCCGAGGTCCTCGACGGCGAACACGTTCACCTGACGGCCGACGAGGTGCACGCCCGGGCCGTGGACAGGCTTCCCGAGATCTCCCGGGCGACGGTCTACAACACGCTGGGTGAGCTGGTCTCTCTCGGTGAGGTGCTCGAGGTCGCGACGGACAAGCGCGCCAAGCGGTACGACCCGAACGCACACCAGCCGCACCACCACCTGGTCTGCGCCCAGTGCGGTGCGATCCGCGACGTCCACCCGATCGGCAACCCGCTGGCCGACCTGCCCGACTCGGAGCGCTTCGGCTTCACCGTCTCGGACGTCGAGGTGACCTACCGCGGCACCTGCCCGAACTGCACGGCGGCGTAACCCGGTTCGCACGAGAGCCCCGGCACCGATGGGTGCCGGGGCTTTGCGTTGCACCGAAAGCACCGAGGGCCGGAGCTGAGGGCCGGAACAGCAGCGAGGGCCGGAACCCTTTCGGATTCCGGCCCTCGGCCTTCAGTAGCGGGGACAGGATTTGAACCTGCGACCTCTGGGTTATGAGCCCAGCGAGCTACCGAGCTGCTCCACCCCGCGTCGATGAATGGAACACTACGTCACCCCAACGACAAGAAGCAAATCGCTGCTGAACCCAGCTGCGGGACGTCGTTCCTCCCCCAGTGCCTGAACGGCCTGGGAGGCTCCCCAGGGGCGGCACGGGTGGGCGATGGGGGTCGCCCCGCCCGAGCGAAGCCGAGGAGTGGGGGAGGCACCCCGTCGCCGCCGGGCCACGCGTCCCACCCGCGCCCGGACCGGCACCGGCGCCCGGAAACGCGCCCCCCGCTCAGCGCATCGCTACGCCGACAGTTCCTGCCGCAACGCGTCCCGCAGCCGGGCCGCCCGCTCCGCGACCTCCCGCGGACCCAGCGACACCGCCCGGTCCGCCCACCGCTGCCCCTCGGCCAGCTCCCCCCGCCGCGCGCAGACCAGCGCGAGCCGCAGCGCCGCCCGACCGTGCCCGGCGTCGGCCGCCCGGCGCCACCACACGACGGCCTCCGGATCGCTCCCCTCACGGGCCAGCAGCAGACCCAGGTTGAACGCGCCGTTGCGTGATCCGGCCTCGGCCGCCTCCCGGTACCAGCGCGCCGCCTCCACGACGTCGCCCCGTGCCGCGGCCAGCATCCCGACCCGCACCTGGGCCCGGCGGTGCCCCTGGGAAGCCGCCCGCTCGTACCACTCCTCGCACTCGGACTTCTCCTGCGCCGTCTCGCCCAACTCGTGCGCGGGCGCCGGCGGCCGACGCGCGTCGAGCACCGTCGCCAACCGGTACGCGGCCTCCGCGCTGCCGCCCCCCGCCGCGCACCGCAGGAACCGCTCGGCCTCGCGCTCGTCCCCGTCGCGCAGCCGCGCCATGCCGACCTGCAGCGCCGCCTCCGTGTGCCCGGCGGCGGCGGCCTGCTCGTACCAGCGCAGGGCGGCCCGGTCCTCGTGGCGCCCGGCGTGCAGGATCCCGAGGTTGAAGGCGGCGTCGACACTGCCCGCCTCGGCGGCCTTGGAGAACCACGGCTCGGCGCCGGTCTCGTCGCCGCTGCGCAGCAGCAGGATGGCCAGCGCGTTGGAGGCCTCCCGGTGCCCGGCGTACGCGGCCCGCCGGTACCACTGCTCGGCCTGCGTGGTGCGGCCCTGCTCGGCGCAGAGCAGCCCGAGGTTGTACGCCCCGTTGTCGTCCCCCGCGTCCATCGCGGCCCGGTACCACCGCTCGGCGGTCTGGGTCTCGCCGCGCTCGGCGTGCAGCGCGCCCAGCGCGTTGGCCGCGTTGCCGTCGCCGTCCTGCGCGGCGCGCAGCCACCACACGGCGGCGCTCTCACTGTCGCCGGCGTCCCGCAGCAGGAAGCCGAGCGCGCAGGCGGCGCGAGCCTCACCGTCCTTGGCCGACGTCAGATACCAGCGGCCCGCCTCCTTGAGCTCGCCCCGCTTCTCCAGGATCGCGCCGAGGTGGAGTGCGGCCCGCCGGTGACCCCGCGCGGCGGCCTGCCGGTACCACTGCTCGGCCCCCTCGCGCGGGGTCCCCTCGTCGTCCCCGGCCTTCGGCCCGACGCGCCGGTCCAGCGTCCGCGCCAGCCGGTACGCGGCCTCCCGGTGGCCGCGCTCGGCCGCGGCCCGCATCCACCGCTCGGCTCCGACGTCGTCACCACGGTGCTCCAGCAGGTCGGCGAGCGCGTAAGCACCCAGTACGTGGCCCTGCTCGGCGGACTGGCACAGCCAGTACTCGGCAGCGGGCTCGTCCCCGCGCTCCCGGAAGTACCGTCCCAGGGCGTGGGCCGCCGCGGCGGACCCGGCGACGGCGGCGATCCGCCACCATCCGGCGGCCTCGTCCGCGTATCCGCGCTGGTGCAGCAGGACGCCCAGGTTGTTGGCGGCGGCTCGGTCGCCGGCCGCGGTGGCGGCGCGCAGATGGGTTTCGGCTCCGTCGAAGTCGCCGCGGCGCAGCAGCATCGCACCGAGGACGCTCATCGCCTCGACGTCACCGGCATCGGCGGCCAGCCGCCGGCGCACTTCCTCGGCGACCTCGTCGGCGGCTTCCTGGGCCTCGTCCGCGGCCTCCTCCTGACCGGACGGCTGCGCAAAACGCCCTGTCCCGAACAGATTTACCATGTCCCCCATAACGTCCATCGTCGCACCACCTGCAAGCTGGGTACAGCCGGTATACCGCAGCCAGTGAGGTCACTTCAGCGTTTTGTCGACATGCCCACAGGGAGACAAGTCAAACACAGATCCCCTCAACTCCCCTTGCCGACGCGGCCGTCGACGCCACCGGGACATGCGTTCGCACATCACGAAGGCCCGGATCCCTTTCGGAATCCGGGCCTTCGTGGTCGTTCGCACGTAGCTCACGACTTCAGTAGCGGGGACAGGATTTGAACCTGCGACCTCTGGGTTATGAGCCCAGCGAGCTACCGAGCTGCTCCACCCCGCGCCGTTGTGTTCACAACCGTATCACGGCGCGGGATGGGCTTTGACCAGCTCGAACGCGCAGCTCGAGCGAGGGGTCAGCCGCCGCCGGGGTCTCCGGTCGGGGTGCCGCTCGGGTCGGCCTTGCCGTCCCCGCTCTTGTCGCCGGCTTTCCCGCCGTCCCCGTTCTTGCCGCCGGCGCTCTCGTCGGCCTTCGCCTGCGCATCCTCGGCCCGCTGCAGCGCCGCCTCCAGGTCCTTCTGCGCCTCGGCGTACGCGGCCAGGTCCTTCTGCTCCAAGGCCTTCTGGCCGGCGTCGAAGGCCTTCTGCGCATCACTCAGCGCTTCCCGGACCGTCGGGTTGGTGGACGTCGGCGGCGGCTCGGTCGTGCCCTCACCCTCGTCCGGTGGCTGCTCGGTTCCGGACTCCTGCGCTCCGAAGACCTTGTTGAGGGCCTCGTCGAGCGTGTTCTCGAAGGCGGTGTTGCCTCCGTAGCTCACCAACACCTTGCGCAGCAGGGGGTACTTGAGGTCGCCACCGCGTACGTAGACCGGCTCCACGTACAACAGGCCTCCGTCGAGGGGCACCGTCAGCAGGTTTCCGTACTCGACCTCCGAGTCGCCGCCTCTCAGCAGCCTGATGGACTCGGCGATGTCCTGTTCGGAGTTGAACTGGCTCTGGACCTGTTTGGGGCCGTCGACGGTCGTGCTCGTCGGCAGTTTCAGGATTCTGATCTTGCCGTAGCCCTCCGTTCCCGCCTCGGCGTCGACCGCCATGAACGCACTGAGGTTGTCCCGTCCATTGGGCGTGAACGTCGTCGTCAGCGAGAACGACTGCTGGTCCTGGTCGGGCATCTTCATGCTCAGGTAGTACGGCGGGACCGCGTCACCCGACTTGTTGGTCGGGTCGTCCGGCACCTGCCACACCTCGCTGCCGCTGAGGAACGTGTTCGCGTCCTTCACGTGGTAGCGGGTGAGCAGCTCGCGCTGGACCTTGAACAGGTCCTGCGGGTAGCGCAGATGCGCCATCAGGTCGCCGGAGATCTCGCTCTTGTCCTGCACCGTGTTCGGGAACGCCTTCATCCAGGTCTTCAGGACCGGATCCTTGGTGTCCCACTGGTAGAGCTTGACGTCACCGCTGTACGCGTCGACGGTCGCCTTCACGGAGTTGCGGATGTAGTTGACCTGGTTCTGCTGGGCCACCACCGCGCGCGAGTTGTTGTTCGCGGTGAGCGAGTCGGCGGTGGTGTCGCCGAGCGTCGTACGGGAGGCGTACGGATAGCCGTTCGTCGTCGTGTACGCGTCGACGATCCACTGGATACGGCCGTCCACCACCGCCGGGTAGGCGTCGCCGTCGATGGTCAGCCAGGGGGCCACCGCCTCGACGCGCTCCTTGGGTGTGCGGTTGTACAGGATCCGCGAGCCCTCGCCGATCGCGCCGGAGTAGAGGATCTGCGGCTCGCCGAACGCCGCCGCGTAGGCCGCCCGGTTGATCGGGTTGGACAGGTCGACCCCGCCGTCACCCTTGTAGCTGAAGGTCTTCTCCCCGCTGTCGTCGGAGTAGTCGATCTCCTTCTGGGGACCGCCGACGATCGAGTAGGTGGTGGTCTTCTCGCCGTAGTAGATCCGCTGCTCGTACGTCGGGAGGTCGCCCTCGGACGGCAGGTTGGACTCGGTGAAGACCGGGCGGCCCTCGGAGTCGACCTGAGTGCCCTTGGCCGCGACCACGCCGTAGCCGTGGGTGTAGCGGAAGTGGTTGTTGATCCAGTTCTTCTTCGGAATGCCGGCGAGGTTCAGCTCGCGCAGACCGATGACCGTGTCCTGGTCCTTGCCGTCCTTGGCATAGCGGTCGACGTCCAGGTTGGTCGGGAACGCGTAGTAGTTCCGCATCTGCTGGAGCTGCTGGAACGTCGGCGAGATGACGTTCGGGTCCATGATCCGGACGGACGCGGCGGCGTCCACGTCGTCACGGAGCTTGGTCCTGTCCTTGGTCTCGCTCCTGCCCGCGTACTCCGCGACCTGGGTGCCCTCGATCCCGTACGCCTCGCGCGTCGCCTTGAGGTTCTTCTCGACGTACGGCGCTTCCTTGGCCTGCTCGTTCGGCTGGACCTGGAACTTCTGGACGAGTGCCGGGTACAGGCCGCCGATGAGGATCGCGGAGAGCACCATCAGGCCGAAGCCGATCACGGGCAGCTGCCAGGTGCGCCGCCACAGGGTGGCGAAGAACAGCAGCGCGCAGATGACCGCGATGCAGAACAGGATCGTCTTGGCGGGCAGATAGGCGTTCGCGTCGACGTACCTCAGGCCCGTCCAGTTGTCGGTCGCCTTGAAGTCGCTCGACTTCACCGCCAGCCCGTACCGGTCGAGCCAGTAGGCGACCGCTTTGAGGGCGACGAAGACGCCGATGAGCACCGACAGGTGTCCGGTGGCCGCGGCCGTGGCGCGCGCACCCGGGCTGGTGACGCGCAGCCCGCCGTACAGGTAGTGGGTGAGCGCGGCGGCGATCACGGAGATGATCACCGCGGCGAAGCCGAAGCCGAGCAGGAACCGGTACCAGGGCAGGTCGAAGGCGTAGAAGGAGACGTCCAGCTTGAACTGGGGATCCTTCTGTCCGAAGGACACGCCGTTGACCCACATCAGCCAGGTCCGCCACTGGCCGGACGCCGAGGCGCCCGCGATCAGGCCGACCAGAGCGGTGATGCCGAGCAGCAGCCACCTCTTGTACGGGGCGATGCCCATCCGGTACCGGTCGAGGCTCTGCTGCTCCATCGACATGGCGCTCAGCGGCGGCCGCAGCCGGTGCGCCAGCCAGATGTTGAACCCGACGGCGAGCGCCATCAGCAGACCGAAGACGAAGAAGAGTCCGATCTTGGTCCACAGGGTCGTCGTGAACACCGACGAGTAGTGGACCGACCGATACCACAGCCAGTCCGTCCAGAAGCCCGCGAACATGGTGAACGCCATGCCGAGCACGGCGAGGACACCGAGTGTCAGCAGCAGGGTTCGGACACGCCGGGACGGGCGGCCCACTCTGATCCGCGGCCCCGTCGGGGGGCCTCCGCCGCGGTCCGGCATCTGGAAAGCCAAGGTGCGCACCTCGAAGTTCGCTGTTGATCCGTCAGGCCCTCGGGTTCGCGGGCCCCCCGTGCGCCCTCGTGATCGTGGGCCCACACTTATGCAACTTACTCATCGTTTACTCGGTTCCCGATTCGGGCCAGTAACGAGGCAGGATTGTGACCATGTCCAACACCCCCATGGCAGCGAGCCCCCTCACCCGGGCCGTACTCGAGATCGACGAGTACGTCTCCGGCCTGGGCTGGGACCAGCCCGCACGCCTCTTTGCACTTGTCGACACCGCACGGCTGCGGACCGATCAGCCCTCGCTCGCGGACCGGCTCGGTCTGCAGGAGGAGACGGAAAGCTCCGGCCTGACCCCGATCGAGCAGGACGAAATTCCAACGGACCAGCCGCTGGACGAGTTCCTGGGCACCATCGCATGGCCCGACGCGGTCGTCGGCTGCGCTCTCGCGGTGGAACGCCTGATGCTGCCGCCGTCCGCCGAGGCCCAGGTCCCGCAGGGCCTGGACGAGGCGAAGCTGGCGCGGTGGGTGGCGGAGCACCCGGACCGCCAGGAGGTCCGCATGACGGTCGCGGTCCTGCGCGACGGCACCCGCGACTCGGCGCTGCGGCTGCGCGAGAAGGACGCCGCCACGGAGGTTCTCACGGGTTCCGACCTGGTGCCGGGCCTGGCGCAGGCGCTCACCGCGACCTTCGAGGAGTAGTCCCGCGGGGCCCCGCGGGACCCTTGTGCGGCTGCCCGCTCCGTCAGCCGGTCGTGCACTTCGGCAGGTCGGCGGTCTTCCCGGAGCGGATGTCCTGAAGTGCGCCGAGGGCGTCGTCGATGGTGTCCACCTTCACGAGGGTGAGCCCGTCGGGGGTGTCCTCGGCGGCGGCCGCGCAGTTGTCTGCGGGTGTCAGGAAGTACTGGGCGCCCTTGTCACGTGCCCCGATGGTTTTCATTCCGATGCCGCCGATCGGGCCGACCTTGCCGTTGTCGTCGATCGTCCCGGTGCCGGCGACGAACTTGCCGCCGGTGAGGTCGCCCGGGGTGAGCTTGTCGTAGATGCCGAGGGCGAACATCAGACCGGCGCTCGGGCCGCCGACGTCGGCCAGCTTGATGTCGATGGAGAAGGGGAAGGTGTGATCGGTCCCCGCGGAGATTCCGACGATGGCGCGCTTCTCGCCGGCGTCGTCGGAGTTCGCGGTGGTGATCGTGACCTTCCGGGTCTCCGTGGGCGTCCGCCCCTCCTTCTCCGCGGCGGCCTGCTCCTTGGCGGGCACGATCGTGAAGACGACGTCCTGTCCGGGCTTGTGCTTGGTCACCAGCTCGGCGACGTCGGCGGGCTTCTTGACCGTGGTGCCGTCCACGGCCTTGATCACGTCGCCGGCGTGCAGCCTGCCCTCGGCCGGGGAGTCCTTGACGACTGTGGAGACGACCACCCAGGACTTCACCGGGATGTCGAGCGCCTTCAGAGCGGCGACCTTGGCGCTCTCCTGGGACTGGCTGAACTCCTCGGCGTTCTCCTGGGTGGCCTCTTCCTCGGTCTTGCCGTCCGGGTAGAGGGTCTCGTGCGGCACCACGCGGTTGTCGTGCGCGAGCCATCCGTAGACGGCCTCCACGAGGTTCATCTTGTAGTCGGCGCTGGTGACCCGGACGGTGGTCATGTTCAGATGACCATTCGCCTCGTAGATCTTGTGCCCCGAAATCTGCAACACCGGCTCGCCGTCGTGATCCCCCAGCGTGTTCACCGTCGGCCCCGGGGACATCTCCGAGTACGGCACGGGGATGAACACACCCGCGCACAGGAGCGCGATCAGCATCAGGGTGGAGGCGAGCATCGTCGCGGTGCGGCGTGGCATGGCACGACAGTACGGGACGTGGCTGTCGGAGCACCGTCAGGGCGGCGCTCGTTCAGGAGCCGATGCGGGGCCTCTCCATGGCCTCACGGAAACGGGCGTACCCGTCCAGCTCGGGGCCGTCGCTCCGTGCCTTGCGCGTCCGGTTGGCCCAACTGCCCCACAGTCCCGCGCCGACAGCGGCCACAAGCGGAATCAGCAACCAGGCAAGCGCTGCCATGCCGACCTCCCAACCCCATGAGCGTCCGCCACTGACTGATCAGCAGATTAACCATCCGCCGTGACAACGCTCACGCCGGGGTGCCGGTTACGCAACCGGAGCGGCACGTGGGGCAGGGGGCCATTCGGGGGGTTCCACCGCCTTCAGCAGGCTCCGACCCACTCCTCGGTCCCGTCGGAGAACGTCTGGTGCTTCCAGATGGGCACCTCGTGCTTCAGGTCGTCGATCAGCTTCCGGCAGGCGTCGAAGGCCTCGCCCCGGTGCGGGCAGGACACGGCGACGACCACGGCGAGGTCCCCGACCTCCAGATCCCCCACACGGTGCAGGGCCGCGAGCGCCCGCACGGGGAACTCCGCGACGACCTTCTCGGCGATCCGCCGCATCTCGGCCTCGGCACTGGGATGGCACGAGTACCCGAGCCGGTCGACGTCGGTCCCGCCGTCGTGGTTCCGCACGGTCCCCACGAACAGCGCGGTCCCTCCGGCCGCGTCGTCCCCGACGGCCCGAAAGACCTCGTCGACGGAGAGGGGCGTCTCCCGGATGCCGATCAGCTTGACGGGGTCCGGTGCGGCCAGCTCACCGGGGTGGTCGTTGGTGGTTGCCATGCGCCCATCGTGCCCCACGGCACGGACAGCGCGGAATAGCGCTATCGCCCGGCACGCGCGCGTACCGCTTTGGAGCCTCCTACAGGGGCCGTCTCAGATCCGGCGCCGGGCCTTCCGCGCCCGCCGCACCACCGCCGCCGCGCCCAGCAGCGCCACCGTCGCTCCGGCGGCCCCCGCCGCCGTCGCGTCCTTGCGTCCCAGTCGCCGCCCGGCGACCGTGTGCCGTCCGGAGACCTCCTCGAGCAGCTCCGCGAGCACCTCCTCGTTGGTGTACTTCGGCCGCCAGCCGGCGTCGTGCAGCCGACTGCCGCTCACCACCCAGGGGTACATCGTGTACGCCAGGTCCCCGGCCGGGGAGGGCGTCAGGCCGATCCGGTGCAGCCGGGCCGCCGCGCCGAGCGCGACCGCCGACGGCAGCTCCATCCGCCGGATCCCGCTGAGCTCCTCGACCTCCTCCTGCTCCAGCCACCCGTCGCACCCGACCGCCAGCTCGCCGTCGGCCTTCTCCAGCACGGCGTACTCGAGAGCGCTGCACAGGTCATCGACGTGGCAGAACTGCCAGGCCGGCCGGGACCCGGCCACCACAAGCAGCCGAGGCGACTCGAAATACCTGGTCAGCGCCGTGTCCACGCCTCCGACCAGCACGGCGGGGCGGACGACGGTCACATTGAGTCCGGGGTGGGCGCGCGGCGCGCGGCGCGCGAGCCGCTCGATCTCCAGCAGGTCCCCGACCCCCGTGGCCTCGGCCGTGGCACGCAGTTCCGCGTCCTCGGACAGCGGCAGCTCGTTGTCCGCGAGCGCGCCGTAGACCATCGCGGACGTGCACAGCACGACCCGGTGCACGCCGGCCGCCGCGGCGGCGGTCAGGACGGTCTGGGTCCCCCGCACGTTGTAGGCCGTCCGGGCGGCCGCGTCGGTCTCCAGGTCGAGGTCGAGCGCCAGGTGCACCACCACGTCCGCGCCGCGCAGCTTCTCGGCGATCGCCGGGTCCCGTACGTCCAGGATCTGCCACCGTGCCGCAGCGCACTCACCGCGCCGCTCGTCGATGGCCACGACCTGCTTGATCTCGTCGGACGCGGCGAGGCGCGCCGTGAGCAGCGCGCCGATCCCGGACGCGGCACCGGTGACCGCGACGACGGGTCCGCGCGTGCCGGAGCCGACGGAACTGGTTGACTGGTTTCGCGCTGCGCGAACCTGCGGATCTGGGGAACTCACCGGGCGTCTCCAGCGGTTGTCTTCAGTACGGGCGCGCTCGACGCGTACGTACCAGGTGGCATCCATCCTGCCGCAGGCCGTCAGTCGGCGAAGCACCGAGGCCCGAACCGCCCCGGGTGTCTACGCTGGGTGGTGATGTCGGGCAGCCGTGCCGCCGGAAAGAACCGGCGGCCTTACCAGCCGAGGAACCCCGTGAGTGACACCCCATTCGGATTCGGCCTTCCGCCGGAGGAGCCGGACGACGGCGACGAGGGCAAGAAGAAGGACCAGCAGAGCGGCGGTGGTCAGGGACCGGCCAACCCGTTCGGTTTCGGGATGACCGGAGCCGGAGGCCTTGGCGGCCCCGGTGCGGACAACCCGTTCGCTGCGATGTTCGGCTCCATGAACCCCACCGACCTGGGCGCCGCGTTCCAGCAGCTCGGCCAGATGCTCTCCTACGAGGGCGGCCCGGTGAACTGGGACATGGCCAAGCAGATCGCCCGCCAGACGGTCGCCCAGGGCACGCCGGACGGCACCAAGGACGCCAGCGTCGGCCCCGCGGAGCGCAATGCCGTCCAGGAGGCCGTCCGCCTGGCCGACCTGTGGCTGGACGACGCGACCGCCCTGCCCTCCGGGGCGGGCACCGCGGTGGCCTGGAGCCGCGCGGAGTGGGTCGAGGCGACCCTGCCCGCCTGGCGGGAGCTCGTCGACCCGGTGGCCGAGCGCGTCGGCACCGCCATGGGCGATGTGCTGCCCGAGGAGATGCAGGCCATGGCCGGCCCGCTGATCGGCATGATGCGCTCCATGGGCGGTGCCATGTTCGGCACGCAGATCGGACAGGCCGTCGGTGTGCTCGCCGGCGAGGTCGTCGGCTCGACCGACGTGGGCCTGCCGCTCGGCCCGGCGGGCAAGGCCGCGCTGCTGCCGGTGAACGTCGAGGCGTTCGGCAAGGACCTCGGCGTGCCGCAGGAGGAGGTGCGGTTGTATCTCGCCCTGCGCGAGGCCGCTCACCAGCGCCTCTTCGCGCACGTGCCGTGGCTGCGCTCGCACCTGTTCGGCGCGGTCGAGGGCTACGCCCGCGGGATCAAGGTCGACACGGCCAAGCTGGAGGACGTGGTCGGCCAGTTCGATCCGCAGAACCCCGAGCAGTTGCAGGAGGCTCTCCAGCAGGGCATGTTCCAGCCGGAGGACACCCCGGAGCAGAAGGCGGCCCTGGCCCGTCTGGAGACGGCCCTGGCGCTTGTCGAGGGCTGGGTGGACGCGGTGGTGCACGCCGCCGCCAAGCCGCGCCTGTCCTCCGCCGACGCGCTGCGCGAGACGCTGCGCCGCCGTCGCGCCTCCGGCGGCCCGGCGGAGCAGACGTTCGCCACGCTGATCGGTCTGGAGCTGCGGCCGCGTCGTCTGCGCGACGCCTCCCGCCTGTGGGCGTCCCTGACGGACGCGCGCGGTGTCGACGGCCGGGACGGCCTGTGGGCCCACCCGGACATGCTGCCGACCGCGACCGACCTGAGCGACCCGGACGGCTTCGTGCACCGTGAGCAGCTCGACTTCTCCGAGCTGGACAAGATGCTCGGCGAGGCCGCCGGCAAGCCGGACCTCGAGAAGAAGGCCGAGGACGAGGCCGGGGACAAGCCCGACGGCAAGGGCGAGGGCAAGGGCGACGACGCCGGGTGAGCCTCCACGACGACGCGGTCCTGGTCCTGAAGGGCTACACCGGCCAGGACGAGCTGCGGCAGGCCTATCTGGATCACCTCGCGGCGCACCCCGACGGCATGTGGAAAGCCTGCGGGGACGGCCACATCACCGCGAGCGCGCTGGTGATCGACCCGTCGCGCGAGCGGGTCCTGCTGACCCTGCACAAGAAGTTGCGCATGTGGCTGCAGATGGGCGGCCACTGCGAGCCGGTCGACGAGACCCTGGCCAGGGCCGCCCTGCGCGAGGCGACCGAGGAGTCGGGCATCGCGGGGCTGACCCTGTCCCCCGGTGGCCCGGTGCGGCTGGACCGCCACCCCACTCCCTGCGCCTGGCACCTGGACGTCCAGTACGCGGCACTGGCTCCGGCCGGGGCCGTGGAGGCGATCAGCGACGAGTCCCTCGACCTGCGATGGTTCCCGTACGCCGAGGTGGCGGACGTGGCCGACGAGTCGGTCGTACGCCTGCTGGAGGCGGCCCGCGCCCGGCTCTGAGGTCGGTAAGGGGTGACCGCCCTTGCGATCACCCCTTACCGCCCGGACGACACGGCGCTCCGCGCTCAGCTCCAGACGTTGCCCTGGTTCTGGCCGCGGGCGCCCTGCTGCCCCATGCCGTACTGCGCGGCCAGACCGGACCCGACCTGGGCGTTCTGCGGTGGCAGCAGCTCGCTGGGCTGGACGAGGGCGAAGCCGCTGCCCATGAAGCTCAGCTCCCAGCCCTCCCCCGTGTTGCCGCGGCGCCGCCACACCCCTGAGGAGTGCGTCTGGGCCTGCATCTGCACCCGCAGACCCGTGGACCAGGCGACGATCGCGTCGGCGTCGCAGTTGACGTACTTGTCGGGCGTCACCTGCATCAGCAGCGGGGCGCCCGAGGTCATCAGTGCCACCCTGCCCCGGCCGGTGATGTTGAGCTGGTACTTCCCCGAGCCGGAGATGCCGTACAGGCTGTCGACCGCGACGACCTCGTGGTGAAGGGACGAGTCCATCGCCAGCACGTAGCTGCTGTCGACGGTGAGGCCGTCCTGTTCCACCTCCATCACGTGGACGTACTGAGCGAGGTTGGAGAAGAAGACCGTGCCCTGCCCGTGGCAGCGCATCAGGTCCAGGCCCTCGCCGGTGTGCGCACGCGCGCGTGACTGGTTGTTGCTCTGGTACTCGGCGTCGAACTCGACGAGCCCCTGGTAGGCGACCATCGTGCCCTTGCGGGCGAGCACGTCGTCGTGCCCCTCCAGGGCGACGCGGAGCATGTGCTTGTTCTGCAGGCTCCAGGGCTCCTGGGTCTGCTGGTCGTTGTAGGCGAAAAGCGGGCTCTGCATGATGTTCTGGCTCCCCCTCAGCCCCGGACCCGGAGGCGGTCGGTGCTGTCCTCGCTGGGCTGGACGACGACGATGCCCTGACCGGAGAAGGCCATCTGGAAGGCCTCACCGCTGCCGCGGCCGATCAGCGACTGCGCCTTGAAGCTGCGCTTGCCCTTCACCTTGAGGTTCGGGGACCAGGCGACGAGCGCGTCCGGGTCGACGTACGTCTCGTCGTCACCACCGCCGCAGTCGACGACGATCGGCTTGCCCCGGGAGGTGAGCGCGACCCATCCCTGGCCGGAGATCTTGGTGTTCCACAGGCCCTGCCCGGCGAACTTCGCCAGGCCCTTGACCCGCTCCACACCCCACGTCAGGTGGGCGTCGAAGGCGAGCAGGTTGGTGGCGTTGACGGAGATCCCGTCGCCGTTGAGGTTGATGACGACGACGTTCGCACCGTAGTCGGCGAGATAGAGCAGGCCGTCTCCGGAGCACTTCATCAGGGGCGCGCCCTCACCGGTGGCCCAGTCACGGGCGATCTGGCGTACGGCCGGTGGGTTGGGCTCGTACTGGACGAAGCCCTCGTAGGCGACCATCGAGCCCACACGCGCGAGGAGGTCGTTTCCGGTCTGCATGGCGACCTTCAGCATGTGATTGCCGTGGTTCTCCATGCGGGCGGTGACGGGTGCGGGAGCGTAGCCCGCGAGCGGCTGGTTCATGACGGGCTCTCCCTCAGATCTCGTACGGCTGGACGACGACGAAGCTGCCGGGCGCCGCCCGGAACTGCAGGTTGACGCTCTCGCCCGTGTCGCCCGCGTAGGAGTTGCGACGCATCCGCACCTGGCTGGAGACGACCACCTGGGCGGCGGCCGACCAGGCGACCACCGCGTTGCAGTCGGCGAACGTGGTGGGCGTGACCGGCAGCACCACGGGCACGCCGTGCGTCTTGACCACGATCGTGCCGGTGCCCTGGAACTGCATCGTGAACAGCGCGCCACCGGGAATGCCGTGGCCCTCGATGCGGCGGACCTCGTACTGGAGGCTCTCGTCGAAGGCGAGGACGTTCTCCGCGGAGACGCACACGGCGTCGCCCTGGAGCTCGATGGGGTGCAACATCGCGGAGTTGTCGGCGAGGAACACCTGTCCCTTGCCGGTACAGCGCATCAGCTGCATCTCCTGGCCGGTGGCGTTGCCCACGACTCGGCCGGCGAACCCGGCGCCCTTGTAGCTGAAGTCGACCTTGCCCTGGTAGAGCACCATGCTGCCCTGGCGGGCCAGTACCGGCTGGCCTTCCGCACCGAGATCGACGCGGACGAGCTTCTTGTTCTGCTGGGTCCAGCGCTGTCCGGTCGCCGTCTCGCGGAACTGCTGGAGCGCGGCCGTCACACCGGCCCCCTGGGGCATGCCCTGCGGCGCACCGTGGGGAGCCTGCTGACCGTAGCCCGGCGGCGGAGTCGGCTGTCCGTATCCCTGAGGCGGCATGGGCTGGCCGTAACCGGGCGGCGGGGGCGGGGCCTGGGTGGCCTGCGGCTGGCCGTAGCCGGGGGGCGGCGGCGCGGTCTGACCGGGGACCTGGCCGTACGGCGGCGGTTGCTGACCGGGCTGACCGTACGGCCCGGGCGCCGGGGGCGGCACCGGGGAGCCGCCGGGCGGCGTGTTCATGGGCGCGACGATGGTCGGCGCGGCGTGCATGGTCGGCGCGTGGGCCGGGGTCGGAGCAGGGGGCGGCGTGGCACCGGGCGGAGGTGCGAAGCCCTGCGGTGCGGGCTGGGCGGGCTGCGGTGCGGGCGCGGGGGCCGGTGCGGGCGCGCCGAACGCCGGCGGCGCCGCGGCCTGGGCGGGCGGGGCGAAGCCCGGGGCGGCGCCGGCCTGGGGCTGCTGCGCCGCGGGCGCCTCCTCCTCGGCCACCTCTCCGCCGAAGTTCCTGAGCAGCGCGTCGAGCCCGCCGTCGAAGCCCTGTCCGACGGCGGCGAACCGCCACACGTCCTTCAGGTAGAAGTCGCCCAGCATCACGGCCCGCTCGGTGGAGAACTCCGAGCCGCTGAACGGGTAGCGGGCCACCTCCTCGCCGCCCGCGACGATCCGGAGGTACCCGGGGCCGACCTGCGACATCTGGCCGGCGCCGTCGATCGTCGCGGTGAAGGACAGCTTCTGGATCTGCGGCGGGATCCGGTCGAGGGTGACCCTGAAGGACTCCGTGTCACCCGCCTGCGCACCCAGGAGCTGGATGGACTCCTCGGGGGTCTTCGGCTGGTTGAAGAACACGAAGTACCGGTCGTCCGACAGCCGTTCGTCGGCGTCGAGACCGAAGCAGCTGATGTCGAAGCTCAGCCCGGGGCCGGAGATCTGCACGCCTACGTACAGATCCGTGCCCGCGGTGAGGTCACTGATCCTGGCCTTGTGGCCGCGTTGGAATTCCCTGGCCATGCGTTACGACCGTCCCCCATCCGAATGTGAGTGCGTCGCGTCAGGCTAACGGCAAACCCTGACACCGAAGGAAGTCGGTACAGACCCGGTACAGAACCCGTGCGCGGCCGTGCCGGACGCGCCGTCGAGGGGAGCGCGCTACTCGCTGCGGGCCCCGGGCACGTGCGGCAGCCGGTCGGCGGCGACCACGCCCTCCAGGTAGCCCCGGGCCCGCTCGGTCCGCGGATATGCCTCCAGCAGCCGCCAGAACCGCGGCCCGTGCCCGGGGACGAGTAGATGCGCCAGTTCGTGGAGAAGGACGTAGTCGACGACGTACTCGGGCATGCCCTGGAGCCGGTGCGACAGCCGGATGCTTCCCTCGGACGGGGTGCACGAGCCCCAGCGTGTGTTCTGGTTGGTGACCCAGCGGACCGAGGAGGGCCGGGCCCGGCCGTCGAAGTACTGGGCCGACAGGCGCTCCGCCCGCTCGGCCAGCTCCACGTCGCCGAGGACGCGCTTGCTCTCCTGGGCAGCCAGCTTGTCCAGCATGAGGCTCACCCAGCGTTGCTCCTCCGCCTCGGACATCCGGGCGGGGATCAGCACGACGGTGCGATCGCCCTCGCGGTACGCGGAAACCGTCCGGCGTCGCCGGGTGCTCCTGCGGACCTCGATCGCGGGCGCCCCCGAGCCGTTCGGCAGCGGATTCGTCGGTGTGCGCTGGGGCGCCCCGGCGCGGTGCAGTGGGTCGGCGGACACGCCCCGACGTTACCCGCTGCACACGGGGAAGTCCCGGCTCCGGGATGGTTCGGTACCGATCCGCCACCCCACTTTCGAGGCGTGCGACTGATTTGTACGACGAATACCCACTACCTGTGGACAACTTTCGACGCCCGGTCGCGAATCCGGGCATGCTGGCACTCGCCGGCGGATGCGCGACCGACCGCACGACCCAGTACGCGACCGACCACCGCCGGCCACACGGGGACGTGCGAAGGCGTGCGAAGACGTACGGGGGACCAGTCATGCATCCAGTGGTGAAGCCCGCGCTCAGGCGGGGCTGGCGGGATCTGAACACCGTGCAGTTCGGGATGACGCCGGCGCATGCGCTGACGCTCGGCCCGGTGGACACGGCGACGGGCAGCTTCCTCGAACTGCTCAACGGCACCCGCGGGCCGGCACTCCTGCGCGAGGAGGGTCGCCGCATGGACCTGCCGGAGGGGCATGTGGACCAGGTGGTGGAACGGCTGGCGCGAGCCGGGCTTCTCGACGACTCGCGCGGCGGTGGGCCGGAGGCCGAGGCCCTGCGGGAGAAGAAGGAGGTACTCGACCGGCTCCGCCCCGATCTGGCCTCACTGTCCTTGACGACCTCGGCGCCGGGGGATGCGATCAGGCACCTGGTCGCCCGGCGTGCCCTGCGGGTGCGGGTGAAGGGTGCGGGCCGGGTGGGTGCGGTGTTGTCCTGCCTGTTGTCGGGCGCGGGCGTCGGCGAGATCGATGTGCGCGACGGCGGACGCGTCGAGCCGTGGGACGTGGCCCCCGGCGGGCTGCCCGCCGAGGCCGTCGGCGATCGTCGGGACGAGTCGGCCCGCCGCGTCGTCCGCCGGGCCGCCCCCGGTCGGCCGTCGCGCCGCCGTCCCACGACTCCGCCGGACGAGGGCGACCCGGGCTTCTCCCTGGTGGTCGTCGCCCCGCGCGACGACGTCGCGGTGCACGCACCCGACCCGGCCACCGCGGAACCCCTGATGGCTTCCGGCACGCCCCATTTGTACGTCGGTGTCGTGGAGGGGACCGGCGTCGTCGGCCCCCTCGTCCTGCCCGGCGAGACGGGGTGTGCGGGTTGTCTGCACGCGGACCGCACCGACCGCGACCCGGCCTGGCCGCGCCTGGTGGCGCAGTGGCGCTCCGGCGGGCAGCGCCAGGTACGGCCCTGCGACCTCACGCTGGCCACGGCCGTCGCCGGGCTGGCGGCAGCCCACGCGCTCGCCTTCCTGGACGGCCGGACGCCCTCGAGCGTCGGTGAGCGCTGGGAGGTCTCGCTGCCCGGTCTGCGGTGGCGGACGCGGACGGTCCGGGCACATCCCGCGTGCCCGTGCGGAGCCGCCGCGAAGGGTGAGCCGGAACACACCCCCGAGGATGGGGATCGGCGCGCGACAATGGCTGGGCAATGGCCATCAGCAGAAGTTCGCCGTGAGGCAGTGACGGCGCGGTCGGCTGGGACTTGGAGGGCGCATGTCTGATCTTCCGCGCAAGGCGGTCACCCGGACCGCCAAGCTCGCCGCGCTCCCGCTCGGCTTCGCCGGGCGGGCGACCTGGGGGCTCGGCAAGCGGATTGTGGGTGAGTCCGCGGAGATCGTCGGCCAGCAGCTGCAGCAGCGGACCGCTGAGCAGCTGTTCAAGGTGCTCGGTGAGCTCAAGGGTGGGGCGATGAAGTTCGGCCAGGCCCTGTCCGTCTTCGAGTCGGCGCTGCCCGAGGAGGTCGCCGGCCCCTATCGGGCGGCGCTGACCAAGCTGCAGGAGGCGGCACCGCCGATGCCGACGCGCACGGTGCACTCCGTGCTCGCGGAGCGGCTCGGAGAGGACTGGCACGACCTGTTCCTGGAGTTCGAGGACAAACCCGCCGCGGCCGCCTCGATCGGCCAGGTGCACCGGGGCGTGTGGCACGACGGCCGCGAGGTGGCCGTCAAGGTGCAGTATCCGGGCGCCGGCGAGGCGCTGCTGTCCGACCTGAACCAGCTGAGCCGCTTCGCCCGCCTGCTGGGCCCGCTGGTTCCCGGCATGGACGTCAAGCCGTTGATCACGGAGCTCAAGGACCGGGTCTCGGAGGAGTTGGACTACGCCCTGGAGGCACAGGCCCAGCAGACCCACGCCGAGGAGTTCGCGGACGACCCGGACATCGTGGTGCCGGACGTCGTCCACCAGTGCGAACAGGTGCTGATCACCGAGTGGATCGACGGCATCCAGATGTCGGAGATCATCACGGACGGCACGCCGGAGCAGCGTGACCGGGCCGGCCAGCTTTTGGCCCACTTCCTGTTCTCGGGCCCGGCCCGCACCGGCCTCCTGCACGCCGACCCGCATCCCGGCAACTTCCGTCTACTGCCCGGCGGGCCGGACGGTGACGACGACTGGCGCCTGGGCGTCCTGGACTTCGGCACGGTCGACCGCCTTCCGGGTGGCCTGCCCGAGCCCATCGGGGCGGCCCTGCGCATGACGCTGGACGGCGAGGCGGAGGCCGTCTACGAGATGCTCTGCGCGGAAGGCTTCGTCAAGGAGTCGATAGAGCTGGACCCGGACGCCGTCCTCGACTACCTTCTGCCGATCATCGAGCCGGCCCGGGTCGACACGTTCACCTTCACCCGTGGCTGGATGCGCAGCCAGGCGGCCCGGATCGCCGACCCTCGCTCCCCCGCGTACCAACTCGCCAAGCAGCTCAACCTGCCGCCGGCCTACCTCCTGATCCACCGCGTGACGTTGAGCACCATCGGCGTGCTGTGTCAGCTGGGGGCGACGGTGCGGCTTCGCGATGAGCTGGAGGAGTGGCTGGCGGGGTTCCTCCCCGAGGAAGAAGCAGATGAGGCGGACGAAGTAGAGGAAGTGGTGGCCGAGGCCTGAGCCGCCGCCGGTGAACGCCCTGTGGGGGTCGGTCCGTTCGGCCGGACCGGCCCCCACAGGAAGAGCTTCGCCCCCCGAACCGGAGGGCCACCGCTTCGGGTGTGCTCGGTTACTGCATGACCGCCATGGCGAGCGCACGCCGGGCACGCATCGAAGCGCGCTCGGCCCGGCGCTGCATCCGGCGAGCGGTCGCCAGGCGCAGGGCCCGGCGTTCCCGCTCCGCCTCTTGCAGGCGGTCGTGCATATGCGCACGTGCCAGGGCTTCTGGGATGAGTTGCATCTCTCGGTTCCTGTTCTGACGCGAGTCCTTCGCGCCGCTGGTGGTGAAGTCTTCAGGCGCGGTGCCTGCGATGTCGTGGGCGGACGGCTTCATCGGGGCCTGCTTCTCGGGGTCGTGCGTGAGGGGACGGTCGATCGTTCCTGTGATGTTCATGCCGAGACCGGGTTCTTGCGCGGGCGACCACGGGGCCGCTTCCGGGCGACGACGACACCCTGGACGAACAGCTCGCCACCCCAGACGCCCCAGGGCTCACGCCGCTCCTTGGCCCCCGCGAGGCAGGCCTCGATGAGCGGGCAGGTGCGGCAGAGGGACTTGGCGTACTCGACGTCCGCCGGCGACTCCGCGAAGAAGACCTCCGGGTCGTAGGAACGGCAGGGGACGGGCACGCCGAGGTTCTCGATGGCGTCGTCGAGCACGGTGAGCGCGGTGAGCGCGGTGAGCGGGGTGAGCGGGGTCAAGGTGGAGTCCTCCGTGGAGCCGGGCTTGGGGATCGTGTCGGAAGGCGGTACGGACGGGGCGTGCGCTTCGAGTTGCACGGGTGGTCTTCCTCGTCTGGTCGTTCCGGCCGGTTGGCCGGGTGGCGGCGTGGTACCGGGTTCTTTTCTTGTCCCGAGGCTCCTTCTTGCTGTCGTCCCCGTTCGGGGAAAACAGAAGGGCCGCGGATCCCGGATGGGGTTCCGCGGCCCTGAAGGCGCCGGCCTGATCGGCGATCAGGCTGGATCACTCCAGGGTTCTGGCCCACGGAAGGCCCACATCAGGTGGTGCTGCGTCGTCTGCTTCCGGAATCCGGCACTGGGCGCGGTAAAGGCATAGGCCTTGGCCTGCGCCGCTACTGCTGCTTCCAGTGCCTTGGTCGGTCGCTCATTGCGCCCACGGACGGGAAGGCCCGCGGGGGCAACGGAGGCGGCGGCCGGACGCACGGCACGAATGCCGGACAGACCGGTGCCCGGGTTGGAAACGCCGAGCATGCACAGGGAGACGGCCGAGCGATCGGTCACTTTGGTGGTGGTGCTGAAGTTGATGCTGATCACTGGGCTCGCCTCCTCTCGGCGTCTCGGGGGACTGGGACGAACCAGTCCGCGGATATGTAAGTACAACACGGATTCAGGGCCTCTGGAAGGCCGCCGTTCCCGTGACCAAGAACCTATGGGGATTCCTGGGGCATGCGCAAACTATTTTTTCGACGAGTTCGTATCAGCCGTCCTCGTCAAGCCCCTCGGCGCTCCGGCCTGCGCAGATGGCCAGGACCTCGGCTCCGTAGCGGTTGAGCTTGCGAGCCCCGACCCCCGGGATACGCGCGAGCTCGCGCTCGTCGTCCGGGACGGACTCGGCGATCGCCATCAGTGTCTTGTCGGTGAAGACGCAGAACGCCGGCTGCCCGCTGCGCCCCGCCTGGATCGCACGCCACTCGCGCAGCCGCGCGTAGACGCCCTCGTCCATGTCGGAGGGGCAGCCCTCGCAGCGCATCAGCTTCATCTCGCCGGCGTCGGTGAGCGTGCGGCCGCAGACCCGGCAGCGGGCCGGGGTCCGCTGTGTCCGTCTGGGGACGGCGGCCGCGGTGCCGACGCTCCCGAAACCGCGCTCGACACCCCCGCTCCCGCCCGCGGTCGTTGGCCCGCCCACAGCGCCCGACCCTGGCCTCAGCCCCCTCAGGAAGCGGCTGGGACGGCGGCTCGGCCGGCCACCTGGCGCACGGGCGAGCGACCAGGACAGGTGCAGACGTTCGCGCGCACGGGTGACACCGACGTACAGGAGACGGCGCTCCTCCTCGATCTGTTCGTCGGTCTTTGCGTAGGCGATCGGCATCATGCCCTCGGCGACGCCCACCAGGAAGACGACGTCCCACTCCAGGCCCTTGGCCGAGTGCAGTGAGGCGAGGGTGACGCCCTGCACGGTCGGGGCGTGCTGGGCATTCGCCCTCTCGTCGAGCTCCGCGACGAGGTCACCGAGGGTGGCGCCCGGACTCGCGGCGGCGAAGTCCCGGGCGAGGTTGACCAGGGCGGCCAGTGATTCCCAGCGCTCCCGGACGGCGCCGGAGCCGGCCGGGGGCTGCGAGGTCCACCCCTCCCCCGACAGCACCGCTCGCACCTGGGAGGGCAGGTCGACGGCGTCGTCGAGAAGGGAGTCGTTGCCGCCGAAGCGCGCCGCGGCCCGCAGGGAGCTGTTGGCCTTGCGTACTTCCGGGCGGTCGAAGAAGCGCTCCGCGCCGCGCAGCTGGTAGGGAACGCCGACGTCGGCGAGAGCCTGCTCGTAGGTCTCGGACTGGGAGTTGGTCCGGAACAGGATCGCGATCTCCGCGGCCGGAACGCCCGAGTCGATGAGCTCTCGGATGCGGCGGGCGGCACCTTCGGCCTCGGCCGGTTCGTCGGTGTACTCGGTGTACGCGGGCTCGGGGCCTGCGGGCCGCTGGGAGACCAGCTCCAGACGGTGCTCGGCGGCCCGGCCACGGGCCTGGGCGAGCAGGCCGTTGGCGAGGTGGACGACCTGCGGGGTGGATCGGTAGTCGCGGACCAGCTTGACGACGGTGGCGCCAGGATGGCGCATGCGGAAGTCGAGCAGATGGTCGGGGGTTGCTCCCGTGAACGAATAGATCGTCTGGCTGGCGTCACCGACCACGCACAGGTCGTCCCGGTCGCCGAGCCACAGCTCCAGCAGGCGTTGCTGGAGGGGGCTGACGTCCTGGTACTCGTCGACCACGAAGTGCTGGTACTGGGCGCGGACCTGTGCGGCGACGTCCTGCCGGTCCTGGAGGACGGCCACCGTCAGCAGCAGCACGTCCTCGAAGTCGATCACACCGCGCCCGCGCTTGATGTCCTCGTAGGCGGAGTAGAGCTGGGCGATCTCGGCCGGGTGGCGGGGCGCCTCGCGGCCGGCCTCGGCCGCCGCGAGGGCGTAGTCGGCGGGGACGGTCTGGGTGACCTTGGACCACTCGATCTCGGCGGTGACGTCGCGCAGCTCGCCCCGGTCGAGGCGGATGCGGCAGGCGGCGGCCGCGTCGGCGACGAGCTGGATCTTGCGGTCGACGAGCCTGGGCAGGGAGCCGCCGATCGCTTTCGGCCAGAAGTACTGGAGTTGGCGCAGGGCAGCCGAGTGGAACGTGCGAGCCTGTACGCCGCCGGCGCCGAGCTGGCGCAGCCGCCCCCGCATCTCCCCGGCGGCGCGGTTGGTGAAGGTGACGGCGAGCACGCTGGACGGTTGCAGGACCCCGGCCCGCACCCCGTACGCGATGCGGTGGGTGATCGCCCGGGTCTTGCCCGTACCCGCGCCCGCCAGCACGCACACCGGACCGCGCAGGGCGGTCGCCACCTCGCGCTGCTCGGGGTCGAGCCCGTCGAGCACCGCATCGGCCGAGTCCGGTACCTGCGGGAAGAGGGTGGAGTGCGTTGCTGCTGTCACACCGCCATGCTGCCAGGTCGTGGGAGACAGGTGAGTCGGTTGTCCACAGGCACGCACCGATAGTCGTATCAATGCGACAAGCGTCACGCGCCGGGAATGGTGGCACCGCCGCAGACGTTCCCCAGCTGCGACCTCATCCCCGAGCCGCCGAAGGAGCGCGATAGACATGCCGGGCACTGTGACGATGTACAGCACCACGTGGTGCGGCTACTGCCGTCGGCTGAAGAGCCAGATGGACCGCGAGGGCATCGCGTACACCGAGATCAACATCGAGCAGGATCCGGAGTCCGCCGCGTTCGTGGAGAAGGCGAACGGCGGAAACCAGACGGTGCCGACCGTGCTCTTCCCGGACGGCTCGACCCTGACGAACCCGTCGCTGGCACAGGTGAAGCAGAAGGTCGGCGCGTAAGCGGGCGGCCGACAGAACGGTGTGCAAAGGGGTGGTCCTCCCACAGGGGAGGGCCACCCCTTTGTGTCGTCGGCCTCAGACGAAGCCCCGCGTGGGCAGGGGCTTGCCGTACCAGAGCTCGATGAGGCGAGCCGCGATCGAGATGCCGTAGGGCGGAAGCACCTCGCCGGAATCAAAGGCGGCGCCCAGTTCGTCGCGGGAGAACCAGCGGGCCTCGTGGATCTCGTCGCCGTCGACGTTGATCTCGGTGGAGGTGGCGCGGGCCGTGAAGCCCAGCATGAGGCTGGACGGGAAGGGCCAGGGCTGGCTGGCGACGTACTCGACCGGGCCGACGGTGATGCCGACCTCTTCGTGCACCTCACGGCGCACCGACTGCTCGATGGACTCGCCGGGCTCCACGAAACCGGCGAGCGTCGAGAAGCGGCCCTCCGGCCAGTGGACCTGGCGGCCGAGCAGGATGCGGTCGTCGGCATCGGTGACGGCCATGATCACCGCGGGGTCGGTGCGCGGATAGTGCTCGGCGCCGCAGGCGGGGCAACGGCGGATATGGCCCGCGGCGGCGATGACGGTGCGCTCGCCGCAGCGGGAGCAGAACCGGTGCAGACGCTGCCAGTTCTCCAGGGCCACCGCGTGCACCATCAGGCCCGCGTCGCGGGGCGACAGCAGCAGGCCGGCCTCGCGCAGACCCGCCGGGCGCGCGGACTGGTCCATGCGGCCGGGCAGGGAGTCCTTCTGGAGGGCGAAGTAGCTGACGCCGTCCTCGTCGGTCCCCAGGAAGTAGCGGTGCGCCTCGGTGAGGGGGGCCTCGAAGGAGGGGGTCATGACGAGTTCGGTGCGCCCGTCGGGCGTCTCGTCGATGAGCGCCTGACCACCGGAGACCACGAAGCAGCGCGTCGAGGGGTGGCTCCACGCCGCCGCGAGCCAGGCCTCGTCGAGGCGGTGGTGGGCGGCGCGGTCGATACCGCTCGGAGCGGTGAGCGAGATGGGACGGTCGGCGGTGTGGTCGGTCCAGATGGTCACGGGTGCTTCCAACTCCCCCGGTGAGCGGTTCTTTTCGGCAGGCGGTTTCAGCGGGTCGTACGACGGGTGGCGATCGGGTCCGGGAGAGTTCGGCCGTGCGCGGCGGCCCTTCCAGTGTGCCGCGCGCGCGAGGCCGGTCCCGACCCGGTCCGCGCTGAGCGCTCAGGGCGCATGACGCCAGTATTCCGCCAGGTCACCCCACAGGTGGGCGGAGGTTTCGACGCCCTTGAGGAGCAGGTCCAGCTCCACCTTCTCGTCGGGGGCGTGCCAGCCGTCGGACGGGACGGAGATGCCGAGGAAGAGCACCGGCGCGCCGAGGACCTCCTGGAGGTCGGCGGCCGGTCCGGAGCCGCCTTCACGGGTGAAGCGGACCGGTTTCCCGAAGGCGCGCCCCATGGCTCGGACCACCGATTGCAGCGCCGGGTTGTCCAGCGGTGTCAGGCAGGGGCGCGTGGCCGCGCCGAAGGTGATCTCGCAGCGGATGCCGACGGGCACCTGCTCGGCGGCCCAGGCGCGGACGGCCTTCTCGACGTCGTCGGGATCCTGGCCCGCGACCAGCCGGAAGGAGAGCTTCACCATGGCGGACGACGGGATGATCGTCTTGCTGCCCGGGCCCTGGTATCCGCCGCCGATGCCGTTGACCTCGGCGGTGGGGCGGGCCCAGATCCGCTCCAGCGTGGTGTGTCCGGCCTCACCGTGGGCTGCGTACGACTTGGCCGTGCGCAGCCACTGCCGCTCGTCGAAGGGCAGCTCGGCGAAGAGCTCGCGTTCGTGGTCGGTGAGTTCGGTCACTCCGTCGTAGAAGCCCGGGATGGCCACGCGCGCGTGCTCGTCGTGCAGGGCGGCGACGAGGCGGGCGACGGCCGTGGCCGGGTTGGGGACCGCGCCGCCGAAGGAGCCCGAGTGGATGTCCTGGTCGGGTCCGTGCAGCTGGATCTCGCACTCGGCGAGGCCGCGCATGCCGGTGCAGACCGTGGGGGTGTCCTCGGACCACATGCCGGTGTCGGAGACGATCACCGCGTCGGCGGTGAGCCGCTCGGCGCGCTCCTCCACGAGGGCGCGGAAGTGCGGGGAGCCGGACTCCTCCTCACCCTCGATCAGCAGCTTGAGATGCACCGCCGGGGCGGTACGGCCGGTGGCGGCGAGGTGGGCGCGGACGCCGAGTGTGTGGAAGAACACCTGCCCCTTGTCGTCGGCCGCACCGCGTCCGTAGAGGCGGTTCTCTCGGACGACGGGCTCGAACGGCTCACTGTGCCAGCCGTCCTCGCGGGCCGCCGGCTGCACGTCGTGGTGGCCGTAGACGAGGACCGTCGGTGCTTCCGGGTCGTCGGAGGGCCACTCGGCGAAGACGGCCGGGGCGCCCGGCGTCGGCCAGACCTCGGCGGTCGGGAAACCGGTCTCCTTCAGCTTGGTGGCGAGCCAGTCGGCACTGCGGCGTACATCGTTCGCGTGCTCCGGCTGCGCCGACACGGACGGGATGCGCAGCCAGTCGACGAGGTCGTCGAGGAAGCCGGCGCGGTGCTGCTCGATGTACGTACGGACAGCGCTGACAGCATTGTCAACGGGGTGGCTCATGCTCACGAGCCTAGCGGCCCGCACGGGCACCCTGATCGTGCGCTTCGTCACCGACCGGCTCGGCCAGCAGCAGACTCTCCAGCGCGGCACGGCCCGGCAGCCCGTCGGGCCGTACGACCTCGCCGGTGCGTACGTACAGGAACGCGGCCGTCACCGACTCCAGTGGTACGTCCTGCTGCTCTGCCCAGGCCAGGCGGTAGAGCGCGAGCTGGAGCGGGTCCCCGGTGGCGGCCCGACCGGTCTTCCAGTCGACGATCTCGTACGTGGCCGTCCGGCCGTCGCCCTCCTTGTAGACGGCGTCGATGCGACCTCGTACGACTCGGCCGCCGAGCGAGAGCTGGAACGGCGCTTCGACGCGGTAAGGGGTGCGCCGGGCGTACTCGGTGCGCTCGAAGGCGTTCTTGAGGAACTCCAGATCGCGCTCGTCGGCGATCTCGGCGTCACCGCCGGGCAGCTCCTCCGGTTCCAGCAGGGGCAGCGTCAGCGGTTCGAAGCGGGCTTCCACCCAGGCGTGGAAACGGGTGCCGCGGCGGGCGGCGGGCTGGGGCGGGCGGGGCATGGGCCGGGCCAGCTCCTGCGCGAAGCCGTCGGGGTCGGCGGCCAGGCTCAGCAGTTGGGAGGCGGTCAGCGACGCCGGAAGACGCACCTCGGTCACGCTCTCGCGGGCGCGTAGGAGCTCGCCGGCGAGCACGTCCAGGTCGCGGTCCCAGGAGGCGACCGTGCGGGCCTCCTCCGGGGTCAGGCGAGCGGCCACGGGTTCCTGGGAGGCGGGCACCGGTTCGGGCGACCGTGGTTGAGGGTGGACGCCGACGGTGCCGCCGGGCTGTCCGGGAGGGGTCGCCTGGTGCGGGATCGTGGGGCGGCGGCCCGTCGGGGGCGTGGTGGGGCGATCCGTGGCAGGCATGGCGGGCCCGTCCGCCTGTGGCGTGGCGGGCCCCTCCGTCTGCGGCGTGGCGGGCCGGTCCGTGGTCCAGGAGTCCCAGTCGGCGGGGTCCTCGGCCCGGTCGGGGGCCTCTTCCGCCAGGAGTGCCTCGTCGTCCTCGCGGGTCGGCGGCCAGTCCGGGTCGTCGTAGGTGTCGTCCGGGTCGTGTGTGGCAGCGGGGTGGCCGTCCTCCTGGGCGGCGAGGCTGTCCAGGTGGGCCAGAACCGTCTCGGCGGCGGCCCGGCGGCGGGCGAGGGCCTCGTCGTCCAGGGGCAGGGGCCAGGCCTGGTCGCCGGTCGCCTGGTGCAGGGCCGGGTTCTCCTCGTCCTCGGCGGGTTCGTCCGCCCAGGCCTCGATCTCGCCGTATCCGGCGGCGCAGTGCTCGTACAGGGCCGTGAGGAAGTCGGACGGTCCGCGGGGCTTCTTCTGGCTCGGGCCCCACCAGTGGCCGGAGCCCAGCAGCAGGGAGCGGGGGCGAGTGAAGGCGACGTAGCCGAGGCGGAGTTCCTCGGTGTGCTGGTGGTCCTTCATCGCCTCGTGGAAGGCTTTGAGGCCACGGGAGTCCCAGGAGTCGACGTCGGGCAGGGTGTCGGCGTCGCCGCGCAGGCGGTGCGGCAGCACCTTGCCCTGGGCCGTCCACTTCTCTCGGCCCTGACCGCTGGGGAAGGTGCCGGTGACCAGCCCGGGTACGGCGACGACGTCCCACTCCAGGCCCTTGGACTTGTGCGCGGTGAGCACCTTGACGGTGTTCTCGCCGCCGGGCAGGGCGTTGTCGAGGCCCTTCTCGTACTGGGCGGCGGTGCGCAGGAAGCCGAGGAAGGCGAGCAGGGTGGCCTCGCCGTCGCTCGCGGCGAAGGACGCGGCGACGTCGAGGAAGTTCGAGAGGGTCTCGCGGCGCCGGGCAGCCAGGGCGTGCGGGGACGCCGACAGCTCGACCTCGAGGCCGGTGACGGCGAGGACGCGGTGCAGGACGTCCATGAGCGGGTCGGACAGGGCTCGGCGCAGGTCGCGCAGTTCGGCGGCCAGCCGGGCGAACCGGACGCGCGCGTCCGGTGAGAAGGGCAGTCCGTCGTCGTCCCCGGAACCGTCCAGCGGTGTCTCCAGGAAGGTGTCGAGGGCGTCCGCGAGCGATATCACCTCGGACGGGTCGACACCCTCGACGGCCTCGGCGAGCCGCCGGTCGGGGTCCTCGTCGCCGCCCACGCGCGCGTGGGCCACCAGGAGCCGGGCCCGGCGTCCGAGCAGGGCGAGATCGCGCGGGCCGATGCGCCAACGCGGGCCGGTGAGCAGGCGGACCAGGGAGGCGTTGGCGCCGGGGTCCTGGAGGACCTCGCAGACGGCGACCAGGTCGGCCACCTCGGGCAGGTGCAGCAGGCCGGAGAGGCCCACGACCTCGACGGGGACGTCGCGGGCCACCAGCGCGCCCTGGATCCCGGCGAAGTCGGTCGCCGTGCGGCACAGGACGGCGATCTCACCGGGCGCCTTGCCGGTGTGCACGAGGTGGGCGACGGAGTCGGCGATCCAGTCGATCTCCTCGGCGTGGGTGCGCAGCAGTGCGCAGCGGACCACGCCGTCGCGTTCGGCGCCGGGGGCCGGCCGCAGGGCCTCCACGCCCGCGTGCATGGCGCGCAGCGGCTCGGCGAGGCCGTTGGCGAGGTCGAGGAGGCGGCCGCCGCTGCGGCGGTTCTCGCTGAGCGCCTGCCGGGTGGCGGGGCGGCCGTCCGCGCGGGCGAAGTGCTCGGGGAAGTCGTCGAGGTTGGCGACGGAGGCACCGCGCCAGCCGTAGATCGCCTGGCAGGGGTCGCCCACCGCGGTCACGGGGTGCCCGGTGCCACCGCCGAACAGGCCAGCCAGGAGGATGCGCTGGGCCACCGAGGTGTCCTGGTACTCGTCGAGCAGGACGACCCGGAACTCGTCGCGCAGGACGCGGCCCACCTCGGGAAGCCCGGCGAGCCGTGCGGACAGGGCGATCTGGTCGCCGAAGTCGAGCAGGTCCCGTTCGCGTTTGGCGGCCCGGTAGCGGATCACCAGGTCGGCGAGTTCGCGGCGCGCGGCGGCGGCCTCGGGGACCTTGCGCAGATCGGCGTTGCCGAGCTTGACGCTCTGCAGGGAGTCCAGGAGGTCGGCGTCCCAGCCGCGCAGTTCCTCGGGGCCTACGAGGTGCTCGGCGAGCTCGGCGTCGAGTGCGAGGAGGTCGCTGACCAGATCGGCGAAGGAGCGGGTGAGCGCCGGGTAGGGCCCGGGGGCCTCGCGCAGGACCCGCGCGGCGAGCTGGTAGCGGGAGGCGTCGGCGAGGAGACGGGAGGTCGGCTCCAGCCCGAGACGCAGACCGTGGTCGGTCAGGAGGCGGCCCGCGAAGGCGTGGTACGTCGAGATCAGCGGTTCACCCGGCGGGTTGTCCGGGTCGATCACGTCCGGATCGGTGACGCCGGCCCTGACGAGCGCCTTGCGGACGCGTTCGGCGAGCTCGCCGGCCGCCTTGTTGGTGAAGGTGAGACCGAGGACCTGTTCCGGGGCCACCTGGCCGGTGCCGACCAGCCACACCACGCGCGCCGCCATCACCGTCGTCTTGCCCGACCCGGCTCCGGCCACGATCACCTGCGGGGCGGGCGGCGCGACGATGCACGCCGTCTGCTCCGGCGTGAAGGGGATGCCGAGGAGCTCCTTGAGCTGATCGGGATCGGTGAGATGGGCAGGCACGTCAAAGAGGCTAGCGGCGGGCACCGACAGCGGGTGCCGGGTCGCCTTCGGGATCAGGGAAAGCGCAGGTCAGCGCCTGTGGTGCGTCTCATCACACCGGTTCCCCGGCTCCCGTGGTCCCGCTGGAGCGACTCACTCCACGACGTGCCGGCCCTCGGGCCGCGCGCTGCACGACGCCCGGAAGGCGCAGTGGGTGCAGTGCTGGCCGGCGGTCGGGGTGAACCGTTCGTCGAGGACCTTGCCGGCGGCCGTGGCCAGCAGGTCCCCGACCCACTCGCCCGCCGCCCCCTCCAGGGACTCCTGCGCCTGCACCTTGGGGAGTGTCTCGCCGCCGTCCCGCTTGGGCGCGCCCTGGCGCAGCTGGACGAGTTCGGCGCCGCCCGGTTCGGGGCGTACGCCGTCGAAGGCCTCGTCGACGGCGCCCTCGCGCACGGCGAGCTGGTAGACGGCGAGCTGGGGGTGGCGGGCCACCTCGGCGGAGGTGGGCGCCTGTTTGCCGGTCTTGAAGTCGACGACGTAGGCGCGGCCGTCGGCGTCGGCCTCGACGCGGTCCATCTGGCCGCGGATGCGCACCTCGTAGTCGCCGGCCTCCAGGGTCACGTCGAAGTCGTGCTCACTCGCCACCGGTGTGCGCCCGGCGCGGTCCATGACGTGCCACTTCAGGAAGCGTTCGAGCGCCACGCGCGCGTTGGCCTTCTCCTGCGCCGACTTCCACGGCGCGTCGAACGCGAGCGCGTTCCACACGGATTCCAGACGCTCCATGAGAACGGCGAGGTCGGCCGGGGTGTGCCCGGAGGCCACCTCGTCGGCGAGGACGTGCACCACGTTGCCGAAGCCCTGGGCGGCGGTCGCGGGCGCGTCGGCCTTCACCTCGCGGCCCAGGAACCACTGCAGGGCGCACGTGTTGGCCAGCTGGTCCAAGGCGCTGCCGGAGAGCGTGACGGGCCGGTCGCGGTCGCGCAACGGCACCTTGCTCTCGGTCGGGTCCCACATGCCCCACCAGCGGTAGGGATGCGCGGACGGCACCAGTGGGCGGCCGTCCTCGTCGGCGAGGGCGGCGAGGCGTGCCAGGCGGCGGGCGGCGGCCTCCCTCAGGGGCTCGGAGACGCGGGGGTCGACCGTGGTGGCGCGCAGCTCGGCGACGAGTGCCGCGACGGCGAGGGGGCGGCGCGGTCGGCCCGTGACGTCGACGGGTTCGACGCCGAGTTCGGTCAGGAACCGGGAGGGCTGGTCACCGTCGTCGGCCGGTGCCTTCACGGCGGTCACGACGAGCCGTTCACGCGCGCGTGTGGCGGCCACGTAGAACAGGCGGCGCTCCTCCGCGAGCAGTGCTCCCGGCGTGAGGGGTTCGGCGAGTCCGTCCCGGCCGATGCGGTCGGCCTCCAGCAGGGAGCCGCGGCGGCGCAGGTCCGGCCACAGGCCCTCCTGGACGCCCGCCACGACGACCAGCCGCCATTCCAGCCCCTTCGAGCGGTGCGCGGTCATCAGGCGGACGGCGTCGGGGCGTACGGCACGCCGCGTGAGGGTGTCGGCGGCGATGTCCTCGGCGTCGATCTCCTCCAGGAAGTTCAGGGCGCCCCGGCCGCCGGTGCGCTCCTCCGCGCGGGCGGCCGTCGCGAACAGCGCGCACACGGCGTCGAGGTCGCGGTCGGCGTTGCGTCCGGCCGCGCCGCCGCGCCGGGCGGACCGTTCCAGGCGGGTGGGCCACGGGGTGCCCTCCCACAGGTCCCACAGCGCCTCCTCGGCGCTGCCGCCGCCCGCCAGGCGCTCGCGGGCCCTGCGGAGCAGCGCGCCGAGCCGCTGGGCGCCACGCGCGTACGCGGGATCGTGCACCGCCAGCCGCTCCGGCTCGGCCAGCGCCCGCGCGAGCAGTTCGTCCGAGGGCGGCGGCAGGGGGTTGCCGGCGGCGCGCTCCTCTTCACGCAGGGCGCGGCCGAGGCGGCGCAGGTCGGCGGCGTCCATGCCGGCGAGGGGTGAGGTGAGGAGGGTGAGAGCGGTGTCGGTGGGGAGCCAGCACGCTTCCACCGCGGGGTCGGCACCTTCGCCGGACGACGGCCCCACCGTCGTCCCGGTGATTCCCTCGTCCACGGCTGTCTTCGTCGCCGTACCGGCATCTGCCCCCGACCGCTCTCCGGCCGCCGCCTCCGCCTCCGCGACGGCCCGCAGTGCCGTCAGCAAGGGCGCCACCGCCGGCTCGTGGCGCAGGGGGAGCTCGTCGCCGTCGATGTCCAGGGGGACGCCGGCCGCGGTGAGGACGCGGCGGACCGTGGGGATGGTGCGGGAGCCGGCGCGCACCAGGACGGCCATGTCGCCCCAGGGGACGCCGTCCTCCAGGTGGGCCCGGCGCAGGATGTCGGCGATGTTGTCCGTCTCGGTACCGGACGTCGGGTACGTGTACACCTCCACGCGCCCCCCGTCCCGTACCGGGGCGAGTTCGCGATGGGCGCGGACCTTGTCGGCGGGGAGCCTGGTCAGCGGCATGCGCCGGGTCAGCAGCCGGGTCGCGGCCAGAAGGGCGGCCCCGGATCGGCGCGAGGTGCGCAGGACCTCGACCGGCGCCGGGCGGCCGTCCGCACGCGGGAAGGCGGTCGGGAAATCGAGGATGCCGTTCACGTCCGCGCCACGGAAGGCGTAGATCGACTGGTCGGGGTCGCCGAAGGCGACGAGGGTGCGCCCGGTGCCCGCGAGGGCGTGCAGCAGCCGTACCTGGGCCGGGTCGGTGTCCTGGTACTCGTCGACGTATACCGCGTCGTACTGAGTGGCCAGGTGCGCGGCGACCTCGGGGCGGCGGGCGAGGAGCACCGCGCGGTGGACCAGTTCCGCGTAGTCGAGCACGCCCTGCAGGTCGAGCACGTCGAGGTACTCGGCGAGGAAGACGGCGGCGGCCCCCCAGTCCGGGCGGCCGATGCGCCGGGCGAAGGCCCCCAGGGCGTCCGGGCCGAGACCCAGTTCGCGGCTGCGGGCGAGCACCGCGCGGACCTCGTCGGCGAAGCCCCGGGTGGTCAGGCAGGCCCGCAGTTCGTCGGGCCAGCGCACATGGGCCAGGCCCAGCCGCTCCAGGTCGACCTGGCCGGCGAGCAGCTCGCGTACCGTCACGTCCTGCTCCGGGCCGGAGAGCAGCCGCAGGGGCTCCACGAACAGATCGCTGTCCTGGTGGGCGCGGACCAAGGCGTAACCGAAGGAGTGAAAGGTCGTTGCCCGGGGAGCACGCGCGGCACCCATGCGCAGCGCCATCCGGTCGCGCAGCTCGACGGCCGCCTTGCGGCTGAAGGTCAGCACCAGGATCCGCTCGGGGTCGCCGCCGCGGGCGATCCGGTCCGCCACGGACTCGACCAGCGTGGTCGTCTTGCCGGTGCCCGGGCCTGCCAGGACGAGCAGCGGCCCGGTCCCGTGGTCAACCACGGCGCGCTGTGCGGCGTCCAGACGAGGGGGATCCATGCGCTCCGGCGGGGTACGCACCAACCGGTAAGCGCCACGGCTCCCCCGTCGCACCTGGGGGTGCGACGGGTGTCCGATGGAGGAAGAGGAGCTCACGTGGTTCGCCGGTCCTGGTGGGTGTGCTGGTGGGCCGTCCGCGCTGCGGGTACGGCGGTGGCCGCGGGATGAGGGCGACGCGCGCGGCCGACGCTACGCCGGTGAACGAGACGGAAGCAGGGCTTCCCCTTCTTCCCTCCGGTCGCTCGTGGCACGCGAGTCTCCCGCTCCCCGAACGTACGCCATGTCACAGGCATGCCCGCATCGTCCCGTTTCGCTCGTTTCGCTCATACGGATCACAGGCCACACGTCGGTCGGTCCGATGCCGGAAGCTGTCAGGTGTGACCCTGTGCGCGTTCGCCGCCGTCCCACCGCGCCCGCCTCAGGTCGAGGCGCGGCAGGTGGTCCTCCGCGGCTCTGCTCGCCTCCCTCAGGGGCGTGCCCTCCTCCCGGTAGCGGCCGAGCGCCTCGAGTTCGTGCCCCGCGAGCAGCACTCCGTCCGCGCGGACGACACGCCACCACGGCACGCCTCCCCCGTAGAGGGACATCACCCGCCCGACCTGACGAGGTCCCCCCTCCTCCAGGTACTCGGCGACGTCCCCGTACGTCATGACGCGGCCCGGTGGAATCAACTCGGTCACCTCGAGTACTCGCTCGGCGTACTCGGGCAGCGCGTCCGCGTACCCCGGGCGGGCGTCGTCCGGAAGGCTCTGCTCGCTCATCCGTCCCATCCTGCCCCACCCCACCGACAACGCGACGCGCTCCCGGCGGTGTGCGTCCCTCGCCCGGGAGCGGCGCTTCGGGCAGACTGTGCGGCCCGCACGGGCACCCTGATGCCTCCGCAGGCCGACACGGCATGCCACCATCGTGCGGGCGGTGACCAGTGATACGAGAGCAAGAAGAGGCGATGAAGCAGCAGGGTGTGCACCCCGAGGACGGCGAGGGCACCTCTGACTCTTCGTCGCGCCCGGGCACCGCGGCCGGAAGCGACGAGAAGCGCGGCGAGCGCGCGGCAGGAGGCAGGTCGGCGACGGCCGCCGACCCCGACGACGTGGCACACATCGACGAGGTGGTGGGCGACGAACCGCTGCTCCCCGCGCGCGTGCACCGTCCGTCGGACCTGATGCGGCTCCTGGTGGGCGTGCTCGCCGTCGGTGTGCTGCTCGCCGTCGCCGCCTTCGCGCACGGCACCACCTCGGGCCTCGAACAGGACATCACCAAGGGCACCGGGCAGGCGCCCGACCTGCTGATCAAGATCGCGGGTCTGGCCTCCAGCATCGCGATCCTCCTGGTGCCGGTCGCGTTCGCGATCGAGCGGCTGGTCAAACGGGACGGGCTGCGGATCGCCGACGGCGTGCTGGCGGCGGTCCTCGCGCACGGTGTGACCCTCGCCACCGACCTGTGGGTCGCCAAGGCCGCCCCCGGCTCCATCCAGGAGGCGCTCACCCAGCCGTCACCGGGGGACGTCCACGCCCTCACCGATCCTGTGCACGGCTACCTGGCGCCGGTCATCGCGTATATGACGGCCGTCGGCATGTCCCGCAGACCCCGCTGGCGCGCGGTGCTGTGGATCGTGCTGCTCCTCGATGCCTTCTCGATGCTCGTCACCGGCTACACGACGCCGTTCTCGATCATTCTGACGGTCCTCATCGGCTGGACCGTGGCCTACGGAACGCTGTACGCGGTCGGCTCCCCGAACGTCCGTCCGACCGGTCGGACGCTGATGGCGGGCCTGCGGACCGTGGGCTTCCACCCGGTGACCGCGGTCCGCGAGGAGGTGCCGTCGGACAGCGCCGAGACCGGTGACCGCGGCCGGCGCTACTTCGTCACGCTGGAGGACGGCCGGCCGCTGGACGTGACGGTGGTGGACCGGGAGCAGCAGGCCCAGGGCTTCTTCTACCGCGCGTGGCGCAATCTGACGCTGCGCGGCTTCGCCACCCGCAGCAGCCTCCCGTCGCTGCGGCAGGCCCTGGAGCAGGAGGCGCTGCTCGCCTACGCGGCGATCGCGGCGGGTGCCAACGCCCCCAAGCTGATCGCGACGTCCGAACTGGGCCCCGACGCCGTGATGCTCGTCTACGAGCACACCGGCGGGCGCACCCTCGACTCGTTGTCGGACGAGGAGATCACCGACGAACTGCTGCGCGACGCCTGGGAGCAGGTGCGGGCTCTGCAGTCCCGCCGCATCGCGCACCGCAGGCTGGTGGGCGACGCCATCCTGGTGGATCGTTCCGGCACGGTGATCCTCACCGATCTGCGCATCGGCGAGATCGCCGCCGGGGACCTGCTGCTGCGCATGGACGTCTCCCAGCTTCTGGTGACGCTCGGCCTGCGGGTGGGTGCCGAACGCGCGGTCGCCTCGGCGGTGGGCGTGCTCGGCCCCGACGCCGTGGCGGACTGCCTCCCGATGCTCCAGCCCATCGCGCTCAGCCGCTCCACGCGCGCGACCCTGCGCAGGCTGGCCCGGGAACGGGCCCAGCGCGAGCGGGAGGCGGTCCTGGAGTCGTCCCGGCAGGCCAAGCTGGCCCGCGCGGAGGCGGCCGAGGCCGACGACCACGGTCCGGTATCCGAGGAGCACGAGAAGCCCAGGCCGGGGAAACCCGGAAAGGCCGACAAGAAGGCCGTGCGCGCGGAGCAGCGGGCCGAGAAACGGGCCGTGGACGAGGCCCTCGAGGGCGCGCGCGAGGAGGACCTGCTCACGCAGATCCGGTACGCCGTACTGCGGATCAGGCCGCAGGCACCCGTCGAGCCGGCCCGCCTGGAGCGCATCCGGCCGCGCACGCTGATCAGCTTCATCGCCGGTGCGATCGGCGCGTACTTCCTGCTGACCCAGCTCACCCACATCGAGTTCGGTCCGCTGATCGAGAACGCCGAGTGGGGATGGGTCGCCGCGGCCGTGCTGTTCTCGGCGGCGAGCTACGTCGCGGCGGCGATGGCCCTGCTGGGATTCGTACCGGAGCGGGTGCCGTTCGTCCGGACCGTGGCCGCGCAGGTCGCCGGGTCGTTCGTGAAGATCGTCGCCCCCGCGGCGGTCGGCGGTGTCGCCCTGAACACGCGGTTCCTGCAGCGTGCGGGAGTGCGGCCGGGGCTCGCGGTGGCGAGTGTCGGCGCGTCGCAGTTGTTCGGGCTCGGCTGTCACATCCTGATGCTGCTGTCCTTCGGCTACCTGACCGGCACCGAGAAGACGCCGTCGTTGTCGCCGTCCCGGACGGTCATCGCGGGTCTGCTGACGGTGGCGGTGCTCGTGCTCGTGGTGACCTCGGTACCGTTCCTGCGGAAATTCGTCGCCACGCGCGTGCGGTCGCTCTTCGCCGGAGTCGTGCCGCGCATGCTGGACGTGCTGCAACGACCGCAGAAGCTGATCACCGGCATCGGCGGCATGCTGCTGCTCACCGCCTGCTTCGTGATGTGCCTGGACGCCTCGATCAGGGCCTTCGGAGACGAGTCGACGTCGATCAGCCTGGCGAGCGTCGCCGTGGTCTTCCTCGCGGGCAACGCACTGGGATCCGCCGCTCCGACGCCGGGCGGTGTGGGCGCGGTGGAGGCCACCCTGACGGTCGGCCTGATCGCCGTGGGCCTGCCCAAGGAGGTCGCCGCACCCGCGGTACTGCTGTTCCGGCTGCTCACGCTGTGGCTGCCGGTACTGCCGGGCTGGCTGGCCTTCAACCACCTGTCGCGGAAAGAGGCGCTGTAGCGACCCCGGAGTCCGAAAGCCCGCCCGAGCCGGTCCGTGGGCCCGCCCCCTACCTCGTACGGCCCCTGCCCCGAGCGCACGGCCCCGCGCGACCGCACGATGGACGCATGCCGAACCCCTTCCGGCTGCACGCCGCCGCTCTCACCGCCACCGCCGTAGTGCTGTCCGCCCTGCTGTGGGGCTGCGGCGGCGACTCCCCGGAAGACGAGGACCTGCCGGACCAGAAGCTCAGCTGGAAGGACTGCCCGGCACCGTCCGAGGCCGAGGGGGGCGGCACCGCCCCGTCCCCGCTGCCGGACGGTGCCGCGTGGCAGTGCGCCACCATGAGGGCACCCCTCGACTGGGACGACCCGAAGGGTGACACGATCGACCTCGCGCTGATCCGGGCCAGGGCGAGCGGCGATGCGGACCGGCGGATCGGTTCGCTGGTCTTCAACTTCGGCGGCCCGGGCGGATCGGGTGTCACCACGCTGCCCGCCTTCGGCCAGGACTACGACAACCTGCGCACCCGCTACGACCTGGTCAGCTTCGACCCGCGCGGTGTCGGCCGCAGTGCCCCCGTGGAGTGCCTGGACGACAAACAGCTCGACACCTACTTCCAGCAGGACGCGACCCCTGACGACGCAGCCGAGCGCACCGAGTTGCTGGACAACACGGAGAAGTTCAACGCGGCCTGCGAGAAGAACTCGAAGAAGGTGCTGCCGCACGTGGCCACGACCGACGCCGCCCGCGACATGGACCTGCTGCGCCAGGTCCTCGGCGACGACAAGCTGCACTACTTCGGTATCTCCTACGGCACCGAACTCGGCGGCGTCTACGCCCACCTTTTCCCGAAGACGGTGGGCCGCGCCGTCTTCGACGCGGTCGTCGACCCGACCCAGAGCTCGGAACAGGGGTCGTTGGGCCAGGCCAAGGGCTTCCAGCTCGCACTCGACAACTACGCCGAGGACTGCGTGTCGAAGGTCGAGGACTGCCCCGTCGGCGACAGCGCCCAGGACGTCAAGGACCGCATCGCCCGGCTGCTGAAGGACCTCGACCGCAAACCGATCCCGGGCGTCTTCCCCCGCGAACTCACCCAGACCGCCGCGACCAGTGGCATCGCGCAGGCGCTGTACTCGAAGGACTTCTGGGAGTACCTCACCGAAGGGCTGGACCAGGCGTACGCCGGGGACGGCAGAGTTCTGATGGTGCTCTCGGACTCGTTGAACGGGCGCAACGAGAACGGTGAGTACAGCAACATCACCGCGGCCAACGTCGCCATCAACTGCGCCGACGACAAGCCGCGGTACGACTCGGCGTACGTGGAACGCAGGCTGCCCGAGTTCCGGAAGGCGTCCGCGCTGTTCGGCGACTACCTCGCCTGGTCCATGATCAGCTGCACCGACTGGCCGGTCGCCGGCGCTGCCGACCACCCCGACGTCAGCGCGCCCGGGGCGCCGCCGATCCTGGTGATCGGCAACACCGGCGACCCGGCGACCCCCTACGAGGGCGCGGGACGGATGGCGGACGCGCTGGGGAAGGGCGTCGGTGTGGAACTGACCTACAAGGGCCAGGGGCACGGTGCCTATGACAGCAAGAACAAGTGCGTGCGGGACGCGGTGGACGGCTACCTGCTGGATGGGAGGGTGCCGGCCGCCGGGACCGTCTGCTCCTGACCCCCACAGCACCAAAGCTCGGACAAAACCGCAGGTCGAGACGTTATCCACAGGGCACAGCGGGCGTTGCGTGATCCGCCTACCATGGCATGACCGCCATCCGCCGCACGGCGCGGACGGCTTGCGAGGGGGGAGAGCACATGACGCGGCTCGGACGGTGGGCGGCTCTGACGGCCGCCGCCGCACTACTGACGGCGGGCTGCAGCAGCGGCTCGTCCGACGACGGCAAGGGCGACGGGGGTGAGAGCAGCACGCGACCGTCGGCGGCGGCACCCTCCGGAGTGCCCGCGTCGCTGGCCTCCCAGACGCTGGACTGGGGCCGTTGCAAGGGCACCGCGGACTCCCCCGCACCGGACGGCGACTGGCAGTGCGCCACGCTCGAGGCGCCGCTGGACTGGGCCGAGCCGGACGGCGAGACGATCGACCTCGCGCTGATCCGGGCGAAGGCCACCGGGGACGAGCGCATCGGCTCCCTGTTGTTCAACTTCGGCGGCCCCGGCGGCTCGGGCGTGTCCACGATGCCGTCCTACGCGGACACCGTCTCCTCCCTGCACAAGCGGTACGACCTGGTCAGCTGGGACCCGCGCGGGGTGGCGGCCAGCGAGGGCGTCCGCTGCCGCGGCGACCAGGCGATCGGGGACGCCGAGTCGGTGGACTCCACGCCGGACACCGCGGCCGAGGAACAGGCGTACCTGAAGGACGCCGCCGACTTCGGGAACGGCTGCGCGAAGGCTGCCGGCAAGCTGATGGCCCATGTCTCGACCACGGACACCGCCCGCGACATGGACCTGATGCGGCACGTGCTCGGCGACGAGAAGATGCACTACTTCGGCATCTCGTACGGCACGGAACTCGGCGGTGTCTACGCGCACCTGTTCCCGAAGCACGTGGGGCGCGTGATCCTCGACGCGGTCGTGGACCCGAGCGCCGACACGATGGGGCATGCCGAGAACCAGGCGAGGGGCTTCCAGCGCGCGCTGGACGACTATCTGGAATCCACCGGGCAGGAACCGGAGCAGGGCACACGGAAGATCGCCGACATGCTGGAGCGGCTCGACGCGGAGCCGCTGCCGACGTCGTCGGCGGGTCGGAAGCTGACGCAGACGCTCGCGCTCACCGGCATCGTGCTGCCCCTGTACAGCAAGGACGGCTGGCCGGCCCTGACCAGCGCGCTCGCCGCGGCCGAGGACGGCGACGGCACGGAGCTGCTGGCGCTCGCCGACGGCTACAACGAGCGTGACTCCTCGGGGCGCTACGGCACGGCGACCCACTCCCAGCGGGTCATATCGTGCCTGGACGACAAGCAGCGGCCGACCCTCGAGGAGACGAAGAAGCTGCTGCCGAGGTTCGAGCAGATCTCGCCCGTGTTCGGCGCCTTCCTCGGCTGGGACACGGCGGGCTGGTGTCACGCCTGGCCGGTGCCCGGACAGCACGAGAACCCGGAGGTGAGCGCGTCCGGCGCGGCTCCGATCCTGGTGGTCGGCAACACCGGCGACCCGGCCACGCCCTACGAGGGCGCCCGCAGGATGGCGGACGAGCTGGGCAAAGGGGTCGGAGTGGTGCTCACCTGGAAGGGCGAGGGGCACGGAGCGTACGGGAGCGGGAGCGACTGTGTCGACTCGGCGGTCGACGCCTATCTGCTGAGGGGCGCGGTGCCGAAGGACGGCAAGGTCTGCTCATGACGGCGGCGGGGGCTTCGGGCACCTGCGGTGCGCGAAACCCCCGCCGTCCGGGAAGCGGGACCGGGGTCCGGTCAGTAGACGGGCTTCTCCGGCTCGATCTGGTTGACCCAGCCGATCACGCCGCCGCCGACGTGGACGGCGTCCGAGAAGCCGGCGGACTTGAGGACCGCCAGGACTTCCGCACTGCGGACACCCGTCTTGCAGTTCAAGACAATCTTCTTGTCCTGCGGGAGGCTCTCCAGGGCGGAGCCCATGAGGAAGTCGTTCTTCGGGATCAGCCGCGCGCCCGGGATGGAGACGATCTCGAACTCGTTCGGCTCGCGGACGTCGATGAGCTCGATGTTCTCTCCGTCGTCGATCCACTCCTTGAGCTGCTTGGGAGTGATCGTGGAGTCGGCGGCCGCCGCCTGGGCCTCCTCGGACACGACGCCGCAGAAGGCCTCGTAGTCGATGAGCTCGGTGACGGTCGGGTTCTCGCCGCAGACCGCGCAGTTGGGGTCCTTGCGGACCTTGACCTGGCGGTACTGCATCTCCAGGGCGTCGTAGATCATCAGGCGGCCGACCAGCGGTTCGCCGATGCCCGCGAGGAGCTTGATGGCCTCGTTGGTCTGAATGGAGCCGATGGACGCGCACAGCACGCCCAGGACACCGCCCTCGGCGCAGGAGGGAACCATGCCGGGGGGCGGGGGCTCCGGGTAGAGGCAGCGGTAGCAGGGACCGTGCTCGGACCAGAAGACGGACGCCTGGCCGTCGAAGCGGTAGATCGAGCCCCAGACGTAGGGCTTGTTCAGCAGCACACAGGCGTCGTTGACCAGGTAGCGGGTCGCGAAGTTGTCCGTACCGTCGACGATCAGGTCGTACTGGCTGAAGATGTCCATCACGTTGTCGGCCTCGAGCCGCTCCTGGTGAAGGACCACGTCCACGTACGGGTTGATGCCCTTGATGGTGTCGCGGGCGGACTCGGCCTTGGAACGGCCGATGTCGGCCTGACTGTGGATGACCTGACGCTGCAGGTTCGACTCGTCGACCTCGTCGAACTCCACGATGCCGAGCGTGCCGACACCGGCTGCCGCCAGGTACATCAGGGTCGGCGAGCCGAGGCCGCCCGCGCCCACGGCGAGCACCTTGGCGTTCTTCAGCCGCTTCTGCCCGTCCATCCCCACGTCGGGGATGATCAGGTGGCGGGAGTACCTGCGGACCTCGTCTACGGTGAGCTCGGCGGCCGGCTCGACCAGGGGTGGCAGCGACACGGGGACTCCGTTGGTCGGTCAGTAATTACGGTTGTTCTCCTGGTAACACTGCCACGGCCTTTTTCATTCCGAGACACCTGTCCCGACTCGCGAGACGATCTCGTCCCAGTACCCGGGCATCGTCTCCCAGGGGTCGACTCGGCCGCCCCGGTCCGTGCGGTCGGTGAAGCAGATCGTCGCGGCGCCCTGCCAGCGGGCGATGCGCAGCGCCTCGTCCAGATGTCCGCGGGGAACGCCGTGGACGAAGTGGCAGAAGCGTTCGGGCCGGTAGTCGGCGCTCCAGTCGGCCGCCTGGGACCAGCGGTAATCGCTCCAGGTGCCCGAGAAGGTGACCAGTTGATCGGCGTTCTCGGCATAGCCGGGGTAGGGGTGGGTGCCGTGGCCGAGAACGACATGAGCGTCGTCACGGATCATCCGCAGGGTGGTGACCGTGCGGCGGACCTCGGGGAGCGCGGCCCGTTCGGACGGGCAGCGGTCGAGGAGGAAGCCGTCGACCCGGTACCAGTCGAGATACCGGTGTGCGTCGGAGACCAGTGCGCCGAAGCGCCGGGCACCGTACGCGGCATCGAGGTGGCCGAGGACGCGGACGCCCACGTTGCGCAGGTGGCCGGCGGCCTCCAGGCAGTGCGGGTCGGGGTGCGCGCCTGGGCCGTCGGCGACGTTGAGGACGACCCAGTGCAAGGGGATGCCCGGTTTGGTGAGGTCGGCCCACTCACCGGGGGCGAGGAGGGGGTGGGCCAGGCCCGGGACTCCGAGGCCGGTTCGGACGGCGGTGCTCGCTGTGCCCGCTTTCCTACTGGTCAGATACGGCACGCCGCCTCCATCCAGATGTCGGCGAGAGATTCTTCGAGGGCGATCCGGGGCCGCCAGCCGAGCCGGTCGCGTGCGGTGCGCACATCGGCCTGCTGCCAGCTGCCGCAGCCGTCCGGGTAGGGGTGGGCGACCGGGGCCGCGTGCTCGGTGTCGGCACGGTCGGCGCGGTGGCCGAGGGACTCCGGGCGGTGATGGCCGAGGGCATCGGTGCGGTGGTGACCGAGGGAGTCGGCACGGTGGCCGACGGACTCGGTGCGAGGGTGGCCGATGGTCGGCCGCAGCGCCCCGGGCGGCCCGTCGAGCTCGTGCAGGGCGCCGCCGTAGCCGGCCACGCGGGCGAGGACGGCGGCGGCGTCGCGCAGGCGGACGGCTCGGCCGGAGCCGATGTTGATGACGCCCTGCGCGGCGGAGAGCGAGGCGGCGTGGACGGCGCGTGCCACGTCGCGGACGTCGATGAAGTCACGCTGCGCGCCGAGTCCGCCGAGCCGCAGTTCGCCGTCGCCGGACTGCATGGCGCGGCGCATGGCCTCGGCGAGGCGGCCCAGTGGTGAACCGGCAGGGGTGCCGGGACCGGCGGGCGAGAAGACGCGGAGGACGACGGCGTCCAGGCCGGAGCCGAGGACCAGTTCCGTCGCGGCGAGTTTGCTGACGCCGTAGGGGCCACCGGGGCGGGGCACGGCGTCCTCCGCCGTGGAGGAGCCGGGCTGGCTGGGGCCGTACTCCGCGCTGCAGCCGACCTGCACCAGGCGGGCGCCGCAGCCGCTGCGGCGCAGAGCCTCGCAGACGGTGGCGACGGCGACGGTGTTGTGCCGGGTGAGTTCGCGGGCGCCGCCGCGGGTGGCACCGGCGCAGTTGACGACGACGCCGGGATGGACCGCGTCGAGGAAGCGGGTGAGGGCGCCGGGGCTGCCGGTGGCGAGGTCGAAGCGGACGTCGGCGTCGTCACCGCGGCCGAGGGCGGTGAGCTGGACGGCCGGGTCGGCGAGCAGACGGTCGGCGACGAAGCGGCCGATGTAGCCGTTGGCTCCGATCAACAGGACTCTCATCGGGCGGCTCCCGGTGCCGAGGCGTCGGGTCGGGAGGTGGTCATCTGGGGCTCCTTCGGAGAGTGGTGCGGACGTGTGGGTGGAGGGCCGTCCGGGCGCGCGGTCACCGCTGCTGCTCCGTCGATGCGTGGGCCGAGGCTCTGGTCAGTCGGCGGGTCGCGTGGATCAGGAGGGTGAGGGCGCCGGTGCCGCAGGCCACCGCGGGGACGCCGGCCGGGCCGCAGGCGACGACGAGCGTCTCCACGGGAACGGCCAGGAAGCCGCATCCGGGGAGGCGGCCGGCGAAGAGCGTGGCCAGGGCGACTGCCTCGGCGGTGGCCGCGGCGGTGAGGACGAGTGTGGGGGCGTGGATGTGACCGTGCACGGTGAGAAGGCGGGCGAACAGGAGCAGGGCACCCAGGGTGATCCCCTGCGGGTAGGCGGCGGGCTCGCCGAGGGCCGCGCCGGTCAGCGCGAGCAGGGCCGTCAGGGCGACCAGGAACAGGGCGAGCGTGCCGAGCAGCAGCGGGCGTACGGAGGCGGAGAAGTCGGCCAGGCCGCGGCTGGCCGTCAGTCTGCGACGCGCGCCCACGGCGAAGAAGTGGGCGCTCGCGGTCGCGGGCGCGCAGGCAAGGGCGAGGGCCAGGACGGGGACGACGGTGACGGGCCACGGACCGTCGGTGGTGCCGTCGGGCAGGCCGTCCGGGCCGCCTGCGAGGGCGGCGTCGAGCAGGCCGTCGCCGAGGAGCGCGTAGCCGAGGAGCCAGCAGGTCGTGGTGCCGGTGGTGCGCGTGGCGGCGTGCAGTGGGCCTCGGCGCACTGCGGCGCGCAGGGCCAGGACCACAGCGAGGAAGCCGGCGACGGCCACGATCAGGCGCGGCCGGCCGTCGGTGAGGCGCAGGCCGGCCGCGGTCGCGGCGCCCAGCACGCCCGGCAGCAGGGCGAGGACGATCCACACGGCGCGTGCCCGGGGTGTCGGCGGGTCCGTGGCGCGCGGAGGGGTGTCGGCTTCGCGCGGTACACGGGCGTACATCTCCTCCGCGAGGGAGAAGACGTCCCGGTGCCGGAAGCGTGCCGCGGTCCGGTCGGTGACGCCGTGCGCCTCCAGGCCCGCCGCGATCTCCAACGGGTCCACGGCCCGTTCGCACAGGGTGCGGTGTCGGTGCATCAGGGCCTTCACGGGATCCGCGGTGGCGCGGTGAGCAGCGGACGGCGACCGCTTGCGACCGTCGACCGGTGGGCCACCGGCATCCTCGCGAGCCCGCTCTCCCTCACCCGGAGACCGGCCCTCGCTCGACCACCGGCTCCCGCCCGGACGCCGATCCTCAACCGGGCCCGGGGCCCCGCCCGCGCCCGACGGTCGGCCCCCACCCGACGGCCGGTCCTCGCCCGCCTCCTGCCCGGCAGGTGCTTGCGTGTCACGGATCGCGTTGGTCAGGGACTGCCGTGAGCGTTCGTCCCATGCGCCGGGGCTGCCCGGGTTCTCGGGGCGGTCCAGTTCGCCGAGGCCGCTCATCGGGCCCCCTCGGTCGCGGAGAGGGGTTTCGTGGCCCGGACAGGGGCGTCCGTCACCCAGCCGGGGCCGCCCCGGGCCACGACACGGGCCGTGGGATCGATCCAGCGGCCGGGGACATGGGCCTCGGCGGGGACGGCGAACGGCAGGGGCTCGCCGGTGTCGTCGAGGAGGACGCGGCGCAGCGGCGTCCTCGCGAGGATGTCCAGGTAAATGGCGTGGAACGACGCGACGTTCTGCTCGACGGTGAAGAGCTCCAGTGCCCGGGCACGCGCGGCGGCACCCAGGCGCTCACGACGCTCGGGGTCGCGCAACAGGGCGACGCACGCCTCGGCGAGCGCCCGCGGATTGCGCGGGGGCACCACGAGCCCGGTACCGCCGATGACCTCCACCACCGCGCCGACATCCGTGGACACCGTCGCTCGACCGCAGAACATGGCTTCGACCAGACCGGCCGGGAACCCTTCGACGACGCTGGAGAGGACGACCAGGGCGCCGCAGGCGTACGCGTCGGCACGGGACGGCAGTTCCGGCCCGCCGGTCTCCTCGAAGGAGACCGGATTGCGGCCGACGGCGTGCGGACCGTCGGCCTCGTCGGGGAAGAGCTGCGCGGCCAGGCCCTTGCAGTGGGCGTGGTAGGCCGCGCCCTCGGGGCCGCCGGGGCTGCCGACGATCCTGAGACGCGCCCCGGGTTCCTTCTTGCGGATCTCCGCGAAGGCGTGCAGCAACGAGACCAGGTCCTTGGCGGGCTCGACGCGGCCGACCCAGACGAGGGTGTGCGGGTCGGCGCCCTGCGGCGACTCCCCCGCCTCCGCGAAGGCAGACGCGTCCATCCCCGGGTAGACCGTCCGGAGCTTGGCGCGGTCGGCCCCGCAGCGCTCCTGCCAGCGCCGGGCGTGCGCGTTGCCGGGCGTGATCACGGCTGCGCGCCGGTAGGTCTCGGCGGCCAGTCTGCCCTGGAAGGCGGCCAGCAGGGACCGTATCGCGGGTGAGGAGTCGGGTTCCGTCAGGTAGTGCGTGCGCAGCCGCACCCCGTACTCGGTCACCAGCAGGGGCACGTCGCAGAAGTGCCGGGCGAGCAGGCCCGCAAGGGACGCCGTGCCGCCGGAGGCCGCGTGGCACAGGTCGACCGCGCCCAAGCCGTCGGCCTCGTACCAGTCGAGCGACAGGGGGCGCAGGGCGCGTTCGAGGCGCGCGGCGACGGCGAGCAGATCGGGGACGCGCGCCTCGCGAGCGGAGGGGTGGGCGCCGGGCGCGCGACAGGCGCGTTCGAGTGCGCGTACGGCGGTGTCCGAGCGCAGTGCGCCGGGCAGTCCGCCCTCGTCGCGGGCGAGTTCGGCGAGTCCGTACAGCGCGTTGGCGAAACGGTCCGCCTCAAGGGCCGACGCGCCCTCCGACGCATCTTCCACGGCCCCGGCCGCGGTTCCGGCCGAGGTTCCGGGGGTGGTCGCGCACAGGGCTGCGGCCAGTTCGCCGTAGTACTCGGCGAAGCGCCTGCGCACGCGCCGCCCGTGAGCGACCCCGTCGTCCCCGGCGTCCCACAGCGGCGCGGTGCGCACCCGGCTGACCTGCGGCGGCAGCGGGACCCACCCCTCGTCCTCCTGGCGCTCGCTGTGACTGAGCGCGTAGACGTCGAACTCGTGCTGCCCGAGCCCGCGCACGAGCCGGTCGCACCAGAGCCCGGCCTCACCGCTCACATACGGATAGCCACCCTCCGTAAGCAGTCCGATGCGCACGCGCGCACCCCCGATCTCCCGTTTGGGGAACCGCCGTTGGCTCGGCGGCTCACAGCGGGACGAAGGTATGCGGACAAGGCGGTGGCGCGATGGACGGTTGTCCATCACGCCACCAAAAGGGGTGAACGGTCGTAACTTTCCCGCACGGGACGCGTTCGATCGCGCTAAGAGATCACCCGGTCACCAGGCGTCACGCTCCGGCCAGGCATCGCCCGCCAACGCTTTCACTGTTGCCGGTCAGTCATCACTGTTGGGGTACGCCCAGGGGTTGGGGCGGCAGTCGATCCCGTCGTGGTCGACGAACTTGGTCTGCTGCTGCATGACCGGGGCGAGTTCGCCGTCCTTGTCGCAGGTGACGTGGTTGAAGCCGATACGGTGGCCGACCTCGTGGTTGATCAGCATCTGCCGGTAGGCGTGGATCTCGTCGCCGTACGGCGCCGCGCCCTGCGCCCACCGGTAGGCGTTGATCATCACGCGCTCGGTGGCGGCCGAGTCGCAGGACACGTTGTCCTCGGTGGTGTCCAGGCCGGACTTGGCGCACCAGTCGGCGGTGGTGCCGGGGCTGGCCAGTGTGATCACGAAGTCGGGCTGCCCGGAGTGGATGCGCTCGAAGGTGCGCGCGCCGTTGTGGGCCCAGCTCCGGTTGTCGTTGAGCGTCTTCTGCACGGCCTCGGCGAAGAGTTCTCCGTCCAGTCCGAGCCCCTGCTCCACGTCCACGCGATAGGTGTACTTCTGTCCCGTCCCCGGCCCCTTGGCGATGCCGGGGACCGCGTCGAACTTCCCCGAACCCTTCATCGTGGCGCCGAGCGGGTACCTCTTGGCCATCTTCTGCTCGTACGTCAGCGGCGGAGCCTCGGGTGCGGACGGCGTCGGCCGCCCGTCCGCCCGCGACGAGGAGTCGTGGGCGCCGCGGGCCTGGTCGGGGGCGGCCTGCGACCGCAGGTCCTCGCCCTGCGGCCCGTCGGCGACCTGGCCGGCCACGACGACCGCCAGCACGGTGGTGACGGCGGCCGCGGCGATGCCGGTGAAGGTCCGGCCCTTGCCGCCCTTGGCCGGCGCGGGTCCACCGGTGCGCGGCGCGTCGTCCGCGTCGGACGCGATGCCACCGCCCGCGCCGCCGACGCCCCCGCCGTCGGCGCTCCAGTCGGTGACGGAGGGGTACGGGTCGGCGGGCTGCGCGGTGACGGAGGTACGGCGCGGGGGACGGCCCCCGAAGACGTCGCCGCCCTCGCCGAAGGCGTCCACGTACTCCTGCCGCGGCGCTCCCGGGGGCGCCTGCCGCTGCCGCGGGAACGGAGAGCCGGGCCTCGTGGACCGGCCCGGCTGCCCGGGGGCACCGGCCGGCGGCCCCGCAGGGGTGCCGTACCCGGCGCCGGCCCGCCCGCCCAGCTCACCCCAGCCACCGCCGGCCTCACGCTGCTCGGGGTGGCCACCACGAACCTGCGGCACACCGTGCGCCGGGGCACCGCCGGAGACGCCGGGGACACCACGCGCCGGGGTACCGCCTGGGAACCCGGGCACACCGTGCGCCGGAGTACCGCCGGAGACCCCGGGGACACCGTGCGCGGGCGTACCGTCCGCCATTCGCGGAAGCCCACGCCCCGGCGTCCCGTCCGGATCCGACGGAACCGACGGAACCGACGGAACCGACGGAACACCATGCCCCGGCGCACCGTCCGAAAACTCCGGAAAGCCATGGGCCGGCGTCCCGTCCGGCAGCCTCCGCCCCAGGCCCAGGCCCAGGCCGGGGCCCGAGCCCGGACCGGCATGCCCCTGGCTGCCCCCCGGGACCCCACCCGGCGCCCCGTGGGGATCCGCTCCGGGCATCCCGCTCGCCGGTGCCGCCTGCTCCCCCGCCGGAGGTCCGGGCGCTCGACGGCCGTCGGGCCACCCGGGGCGTTCCTCCCGCGCTGCGGCCGTGCCGGCGTCCTCGGCCCTGGGGGCGGGTCCGCGGCGGCTGTGGCGTCCCACGTTGCGCCTCAGCCTCCTGTGGTCTGGTTGGCGGGCTCGTCGTCGACGACCCCATCGGTCCTGTTGTCGCCCGTCGACTCCCCGGCGTACGCGAGGAGTTCACGGAAGGCCGTGGCCACGGTCTCCGGATACTCCATCATCGCCACGTGTCCCGCGTCCGGCAGGGTCAGCAGCCGGGAGTCACGGAAGGCACGGGCAGCCCGCTGGGCCATGCGGTAGCCGACGAGTTGGTCCCGTCCACCGTAGACCAGGAGCGTGGGTGCGAGAACCCGCCCGGCCTGTCGCCACAGCCCGTGCTGGCCGCCCAGCGTGTACGCGTTGACGATTCCGCGCGCGGAACGCGCCATCGCGTCCCAGAAGTACGGCAGTTGCAGCCGCCGTTCCATCTCCTCCACGGCGTTGCGGAAGGCTTCCGGCGTCACCCTCCCCGGGTCGCCGTAGCAGAGCGCCGTCACACCGCGGACCCGCTGCTCGGCGGTCCACTCCCGGGTGAGCCGGGTGAACAGCGACACCACGCCCGGCAGTGCCAGCAGCCCCGTCGGTACGGCGCTGCGCTGTACGCGGATCTCCGGCAGCGCGGGGGACACGAGGGTCAGCGTCCGCACGAGGTCGGGCCGCACGGCGGCGACGCGGGTCACGACGGCGCCGCCCAGCGAGTTGCCGAAGAGGTGCACGGGGCCGCGCCCGGCAGCGTCGAGGTAGCGGATGACCGCGCGCGCGTGTCCCGTGATCGAGTAGTCGCCGTCGTCCGGTGGCGGAGAGTCGCCGAAGCCCGGCAGGTCGACGGCCTCGCTGTCGACGACGTCGTCCAGCAGCGGCATCAGCGCCGACCAGTTCTGCGAGGAGCCGCCGAGACCGTGGACGTACAGCGCGGGCGGGAGTCCCTCGCGCACCGGCCGCCTCGAGCGCACCGCCAGGGTGACGCCGGCCAGGTGGACCGACCTGAGGTGCTCGCCGTCCGCGACCTTGACGGCTGCGACCTTCGGCAGCACGGTGGCGGGCGGCACGGAGGGCAGGTCGGTCGAAGACATGCGGCAATGTTACGAGACGATCACGTAGTGGTTCGTGTGTTCGCCGTCACAGGCGCGGACGCCCCGTCACAGGCGCGGATACTCGGCACGGCCGCCGGGCGCCCACGGCCGCGTCCCGGGGACTTGGCGACGCGTGGCGTCCGGATCGCGTGTCTCCTACGCTCGTGGAGTGGGCACCCGCGTGTGGCCCCTGCATCTTCAGGGACGTTCGTAGGAAGGGAGCCCAGGATGACCGTCGACCCGTCCGACCCCGAGACCTTCGACGACGAGACACAGGAACCGCAGGAGTTCGACGTCGAGGCGCCCGACGCCGACGCGGCCGAGCAACAGGCGGACATCGCGCCGGAGCGCGACGATTCGCTGACCGGCGTCGAACCGGACCGCGCCAACGAGGCCGACCTGGCGGAACAGGCCCGCGTCGTCTCCCACGACGAGGACGACTACCGCTGAGTCGCGGTGCCGTGAAGGCGGCCGAGGGGGCCCGCCCAGCAGGAGGGAGGCCGATTTCTGCCCGGACTGATCCTTTTTGAAACCTGTTGTGCCGCTTTCGTCACCGTCCGGTCCGTGAAATTCTGCGCTCGCACCGCGCACACCACGGTTACCGAAAAGTACGATGGCGACGCGGCGCACACCGCACGTGGACGACTATGGGAGGCGGCGTGACAGCCATCGAGCAGACAGAGGCAGTACGCCCGCGGGGCACACGCCTTCCCCGCCGCGCCCGACGCAACCAGCTGCTGGGCGCCGCACAGCAAGTGTTCGTGGCCCAGGGCTACCACGCGGCCGCGATGGACGACATCGCCGAACGGGCCGGTGTCAGCAAGCCGGTGCTCTACCAGCACTTCCCGGGCAAGCTCGACCTCTACCTCGCCCTGCTGGACCAGCACTGCGAGGCCCTGATCCAGTCCGTACGGCACGCGCTCGCGTCGACGACCGACAACAAGCAGCGCGTCCGCGCGACGATGGACGCCTACTTCGCGTACGTCGAGGACGACGGCGGCGCCTTCCGCCTGGTGTTCGAGTCGGACCTGACGAACGAGCCCGCCGTGCGCGAGCGCGTCGACAAGGTCACGAACGAGTGCGCCGAGGCGATCTGCGACGTCATCGCCGAGGACACCGGCCTCTCGCGCGCCGAGTCGATGCTGCTGGCCTCCGGGCTCGGCGGCCTCGCCCAGGTGGTGGCGCGCTCCTGGCTGCACAGCGACCGCAGCGTGCCGCGCGACCAGGCGGTCCAGTTGCTGACCTCGCTGGCCTGGCGGGGCATCGCCGGATTCCCCCTGCACGGCAGCGAGCAGCACTGACCGGCACGGCGCTGCGGGGCGTGCGCCGGTTCTGTTCCCGCCGGCTGTTCGCTCCTGGCGTTCTCCGGCGCAACGTGCAGGTCCCCTCACCGGGCTAATGTGTGCTGGGTACGGCGCGGAAGATCGCGCACTTCACTGACCGTCGGAGGGACATAGCCGTGGAGGTCAAGATCGGCGTGCAGCACGCGCCCCGCGAGATCGTTCTGGAGAGCGGTCAGAGTGCCGAGGAGGTCGAGCGCGTGGTGGCCGAGGCACTGGCCGGCAAGTCGCAGCTCCTGAGCCTCGTGGACGAACACGGCCGCAAGGTCCTGGTACCGGCCGACCGTCTCGCCTACGTCGAGATCGGCGAGCTGTCCCCGCGCAAGGTGGGCTTCGGCGCGCTGTAGCCGGCGGACGCGGAACGCGTGACGCAGAGCGGGAGGGGCCCGGCGGTGAGTCACCGCCGGGCCCCTCCCGCTCTTCCCGTTCACGTACGGACTTCCCGTTCACATGCGGGGCTCACGGTTCACCCACAGGGGAGGATTGCATTCCGCAGGTCAGGGGTAAGACGGCTGTGACCGTTTGGGGCAGGCCGGCCATGTGGGAGGGACCCCGACATGCTCTTGGAAGCGCTCAGCGCCGCGATCCTCGGTTTGGCGCTGGCATGGGCCGCCGCCCACCGTCTGCCGCACCGCCTCCCGGCCCGTGTGCTGGTGCTGCCGACGGGAATCGCCGGGGCCCTCTTCGGAGCGTTCGTGACGCACACCGCGCTGGGTGCCGGCGGTCTCCTGCTGGTCCTCCTGGGCTCGGCGGCCCTCTCCGCGGCCTCGCTGTCGCTGCTGCTGCGCCCCGCGGGAAGACTCCGCCGCCGGTCGGCGACCGCCTGACCGACGGCCGACCGCGCTGGCGCCCGCACCGACGGCGTCCAGCCGCCCGCAGGTGATCGGCCGCTCGTCGGCGACCCCTCACCCGCAGCCACCAGCCGCCCGTGGCCGTGGTCCCGCCGCCGTCGGTTCCGTCCGACGGCCGTGATCAGGCCGCCAGGCCCAGCGCCGCCATCCGCTTGGTGTGCGCCTCGGTGATCCGGGAGAACATCCGGCCCACCTCGGCGAGGTCGAAGCCGTCCGCGACGCCGCCCACGAGCATCGTCGACAGCGCGTCCCGGTCGGCCACCACCCGCTGGGACTGGGAGAGCGCCTCCCCCATCAGCCGCCGCGCCCACAGCGCGAGCCGCCCGCCCACACGCGGGTCGGCGTCGATCGCCGCACGCACCTTCTCCACGGCGAAACCGGCGTGCCCGGTGTCGTCGAGCACGGCCAGCACCAGCTCGCGGGTGCCGGAGTCGAGGCGGGCCGCGACCTCGCGGTAGAAGTCGCTGGCGATGGAGTCGCCGACGTAGGCCTTGACGAGTCCCTCCAGCCAGTCGGAGGGGTCCGTCTGCCGGTGGAAGCCGTCGTAGGCGGCCACGAACGGCTCCATCGCCGCCGTCGGCTCCTCACCGATCTCGGCGAGCCGGTCGCGCAGCCGCTCGAAGTGGTGGAACTCCGCCGACGCCATCTTCGCCAGCTCCGCCTTGTCCGCCAGCGTGGGCGCCAGCTTGGCGTCCTCCGCGAGCCGCTCGAACGCCGCCAGCTCGCCGTACGCGAGCGCGCCGAGCAGGTCCACGACAGCGGCACGGTACTGGGGGTCGGCGGCGGCCGTCGCCCAGTCCCGGGCGGCGACCGACGTGGTTTCGGCGGGGGCGTCTGCGGCGTTGCCAGGCTTGTCAGAGCTCGTCATGCAGCGCACAATAGCCCGCCCTCCGCCTGCCGGACGGCCCCCGGTGGACCCCGAGCACCCCCGGTCGGCCAGTGTGACGACGACTACGTGACCAAATCGGCCATCGCATGTGCGCGAATCCGGGGTATGGTGGTAATGCGCCTGCCGAGTATGTGACGTACGGGTACGTGACGTCTTCGACGGGCCGCACGTATGAGGATGCCCGGTCGGTGGCCCGATCGGCTCCGACCCGACAGCCCTCCTCCCGTACGCCACACTGCGTACGGGATTCGGAGGGGGACCCTCAGTGGTACGAGCGCTGGAGCGTCGACAGAGGTCCCGTGTCCTACGGCTCCCGTAAGGCGGCCGACGTCCCCGACACGGTCCGGCACGACCCGCGCGCTCGCCTCGCACCACGTACACAGAAGAGGCAGCACCCTGACTACGACGTTCCGATCCCTCGGGATCCTCCCCGAGACCGCCGAAGCCCTCGAAGCCGTCGGCATCACCACTCCCTTCCCCATCCAGGAGATGACGCTCCCCGTGGCCCTGTCGGGCACGGACGTCATCGGCCAGGCCAAGACCGGCACCGGCAAGACGCTGGGCTTCGGCCTTCCGCTCCTCGAGCGCGTCACCGTCCCCGTCGACGTTGAGGCCGGCCGCGCCGCGCCCGAGGCCCTCACCGACGCCCCGCAGGCCCTCGTCGTCGTCCCGACGCGCGAGCTGTGCCAGCAGGTCACCAACGACCTCCTGACCGCGGGCAAGGCGCGCAACGTGCGCGTCCTCGCGATCTACGGCGGCCGGGCCTACGAGCCGCAGGTGGAGGCCCTGAAGAAGGGCGTCGACGTGATCGTCGGCACCCCGGGCCGCCTGCTGGACCTCGCGGGCCAGAAGAAGCTGAGCCTGAAGCACATCAAGTGCCTGGTCCTCGACGAGGCCGACGAGATGCTCGACCTGGGCTTCCTGCCCGACGTCGAGAAGATCATCAACATGCTGCCGCCCAGGCGCCAGACCATGCTGTTCTCGGCCACCATGCCTGGCGCGGTCATCGGACTCGCCCGCCGGTACATGTCGCAGCCCACCCACATCCGCGCCACCTCGCCGGACGACGAGGGCGCGACGGTCGCGAACACGAAGCAGTTCATCTACCGCGCGCACAACATGGACAAGCCCGAGATGGTGGCGCGCATACTGCAGGCCGACGGCCGGGGACTGGCCATGGTCTTCTGCCGCACCAAGCGGACGGCGGCCGACCTGGCCGACCAGCTCAAGCAGCGCGGTTTCGCCTCCGGCGCGGTCCACGGCGACCTCGGCCAGGGCGCCCGCGAGCAGGCCCTGCGCGCCTTCCGCAACGGCAAGGTGGACGTGCTCGTCTGCACCGACGTCGCCGCCCGCGGCATCGACGTCGAGGGCGTCACGCACGTCATCAACTACCAGTCGCCGGAAGAGGAGAAGACGTACCTGCACCGCATCGGCCGCACCGGCCGCGCGGGCGCCAAGGGTACGGCGATCACGCTGGTCGACTGGGACGACATCCCGCGCTGGCAGCTGATCAACAAGGCGCTGGAGCTGGGCTTCAACGACCCGCCGGAGACGTACTCCACCTCCCCGCACTTCTACTCCGACCTCGGCATCCCCGAGGGCACCAAGGGCGTCCTGCCGCGCTCGGAGCGTACGCGCGCCGGACTGGACGCGGAGGAGCTCGAGGACCTGGGCGAGCCGGGCGGCCGCGGTGGCCGCACGCGCGGTGGCCGGGGTGACCGGGCCGAGTCGCGTCCCGCCGAGCGCGAAGGTTCGTCCCGTACGACGCCGCGACGCCGCCGCCGGATGCGCTCGGGCGCCCCGGTGGACACGGAGGCCTCCGCGACCACCGCGCCCGAGGTCGTGACCGGCGGCGCGGACAGCGCCGCGGACACGGACGCCGCCCAGGGTCCCCGTACCCTGCGCCGCCGGCGCCGCACGCGCGGTGGCGAGCCGTCGCGCCGGCCGGTGGCGGCCGCGTCGGCCGACGCCCCCGCAGCACAGACGCCGGAGGCCACCGCGCTCGCGGTCTCCGAGGTCACCGACGTCCCGGAGGCGGCGGAGACTCCGGCGAAGCCGCGCCGCCGCCGCACTCGCAAGTCGGCCGAGGCACCGGCCGCCCCGCCGGAGACGACCCCCGTGGTCGAGCCGTCGGTGGTGGAGCCGACGGTCGCCGAGCCGACGATCGCCGAGGTTCCGGCGGCCGAGGCCCCCGCGGAGAAGCCGCGCCGCCGCACCCGCAAGGCCACGGCCACGACCGCCGAGACCGCGGTCGACACGGCGGACGGCACGGCAGCGGCCGCGTCCGAACCGACGGAGACGAAGCCGCGCCGCACCCGCAAGACGGCCGCCGCCAAGGCCGAGACCGCCACGGCGGAGCCCGCCAAGGCGGAAGCCGCCGTCGACACCGCCGAGGCCGCGGAAGCCAAGCCGCGCCGCCGCACCCGCAAGACGGCCGAGCCCGTCGCGACCGCCGCCGACATCCCCGCCCAGGCAGCACAGGCGCCGGAAGCCGCCGAGGCCAAGCCCCGCCGCACCCGCAAGACGGCCGCCACCAAGGCCGAGACCGCCACGGCGGAGCCCGCCAAGGCGGAAGCCGCCGTCGACACCGCCGAGGCCGCGGAAGCCAAGCCGCGCCGCCGCACCCGCAAGGCAGCGGAGACCACCGAGGTGGTGGCACAGGCACCGGAAGCCACCGAGGCCAAGCCCCGCCGCACCCGCAAGACGGCCACCACCAAGGCCGAGAGCACCAAGCCCGAGGCCACCGCCGCGGAAGCCGCCGTCGACACCGCCGAGGCCGCGGAAGCCAAGCCGCGCCGCCGCACCCGCAAGACGGCCGAACCCGTCGCGACCGCCGCCGAGATCCCGGCTCAGACCTCTCAGGAGGCGGAGGCCGCACCGAAGCGCCGGACCCGGAAGACCACGGCCAAGGCCACGGCCGCCGCCACCGAGCCGGCGGTCGACACGGCCGAGGCGAAGCCGAAGGCTCGCCGCACCCGCAAGGCGGCCACGGCTGCCACGCAGCCCTCGGGGTCCGGCGAGAGCTGATCCCCGCCGCTCACCCGACCGTCGGCCCGGTCCCGCACTCCACGCGGGCCCGGGCCGCCGTCGTTCCCGCCGCACCGGGCCACCGACCGACCGATAGCCTCTGCCCGTGAGCAGGAACGCCGTCTTCGCCCCGCCCCCCGATGCCCGCGCGTACCGGCTGCGTACCGCGCGCGGCGAGTTCGCCGTCGTCGACTCGCCCGTGGCCCACGGTGTCGAGCCGAGGGGGACGGTGCTGATGCTGCCCGGGTTCACGGGGAGCAAGGAGGACTTCACGCTGCTGCACGAGCCGCTCGGGGCACGCGGATACCGTACGGTCGCCGTCGACGGGCGGGGACAGTACGAGTCCGACGGACCCGAACACGATGAAGCGGTCTACGCGCAGGCCGAGTTGGCCCGTGACGTGCTCGCGCAGGTCGCCGCCCTCGGGACGCGTGTCCATCTCGTCGGACACTCCCTCGGCGGCCAGATCGCGCGCGCCGCCGTCCTGTTCGACCACGCGCCCTTCGAGTCCGTCACGCTGATGTCCTCGGGTCCGGCACGGATCTCCGAGTCCCAGCAGCAGCGCGTGAAGCTCCTGCGGGACGCGCTCGACACCATGACGATGGCCGAGGTCTGGGAGGTGATCCAGGCCATGGGGCCGCCCGAGGAGGTCGGCGGACCCGCCGTCGGCCCGGGCGACCCGCAACGGCTGCGCAACCGCTGGCTGGGCACGAGGCCAGCCCAACTCTTCGCCACCGGGCGCCAGTTGTGCAGCGAGCCGGACCGGGTCGCCGAGCTCGCCGACGTACCGCTGCCCTGTCACGTGCTGTCGGGCACCTACGACGACACCTGGCCCGTACCCCTGCTCGACGAGATGGCGCGGCGGCTCGACGCGCGCCGGACCGTCATCCCCGGCGCCGAGCACTCCCCCAACACCGACCAGCCCCTGCCGACCGCCCGTGCCCTCGCCGACTTCTGGGACGGCGTATCCGCACAGCGGCGGCCGGCCCGCCCCTGAGGGGCAGGGGGACGCTCTAGTACTGCGCCTGCAGGTGCTCCCAGAAGCCGTCCCGCAGCGCCCGTCGCAGGTCGGCCTGGCCGCGCAGCGAGTACTGGAGCAGCCCCTCGGCCTCGACCAGCAGGTCCTGGTCCACCGAGCCGGGGAGGTAGGGGTGGCCGGGGAGGAGTTCCACCAGTGCCTCGCGGCCGCGTGCGGCGAGCCACTTCGCCGCGATCTGGGCGCCCACGAAGCGGACGTCCTCGCGGCCCGGCCGGACCGCACCCGCCGCTTCGAAGGCGTGGGCGGTGCGCCGGGAGACGTACGGCTTGAAGAAGTCCAGGTCGAAGGTGCGCTGGCTGTCGACCTCCCAGAGCAGCGGGTCGGCCTGGTTGCGCCCCTCGGGGGCCTCGATGCCCCAGAGGTGGACGCGGGCGCCGTAGCCCTGGGCGGCCTCGACCGCCGACACCAGGTCCTCGTCGCCGCCGAGCAGTGCCGCGTCGCTGATGGCGCGGTAGCGGGCGAGGGACTCCAGGTCGGAGCGGATGAGGGAGTCGACGCCCTTCTGCTGGTTGTTGGCGTTCAGGTTGCCCAGGCGGACCTTCACGTCCGGCAGCTCGGCGATGGACTGCTGCTCGGCGGTGTGGATGCGGCGCCGGGCGCCGTCGTACCAGTAGACCCGCAGCAGGCGGCTGTCCGCGAAGATCGTGCGCGCCTTGTCGATGAGCGCGTCGATCAGTCCCTCGGCGTCCAGGTCGAAGGCCCGGCGGTCCTCGGTCCCGGTGACCAGCCGTCCGGCCGCCGCGTAGAGGTACCCGGCGTCCACGAAGATCGCGTGGGTCGAGGGCGTCTTCGCCACCTCGGCGAGCATGCGCTGCAGCAGCTCGTTGGTGCGGTCGATGCGGGCGTTCAGGGACGCGAGGTCGTCGTTCATCACGTCCATTGTCCTGGCGGTCACGCTTCGAACACAACCGGTCCCGGTCAGTCTTTGTACGGCCCCTCTCGCACCGAGCGGCTTACCGGTCAGTAGTTAGACGTTCGAAAAATTTCTTTAGCGTAGGGAATGTTTGTAACACGAAGTCCGTTGACTAGATACGGCACCACGGGCACCGACGACCCGGGAGCCCCACCAGTAGTTCTCCTCAGGAGGATGACCAGATCAAGGGAGAGGCCATGCGCTTTGAAGTCATGCGACTCGACGACGTCGACGGAACCCCCGTGGACACGACCGTCGTGGACGCCGCCTCCGTGAACCGCATCGTTCAGCAGGCCGCCGCCATCGGGCAGCGTCTGTGGATCCGCCCCGCCGACACCTCGGCCTTGTAGCGCGGACCTTCCGCACGCATGCGAGGCCCCCCGCACGGAAAGCCGTGCGGGGGGCCTCGCGCATGCCCGGCTCACGCGCCCCGGATCACCTGGGTGACGCCGTTGATGATCTGCTGCACGGCGATCGCGGAGAGCATCATGCCGGCGAGGCGGGTCACCAGGACCACGCCGCCGTCCTTGATGACCCGGATGATCAGCAGGGAGTAGCGCATCACCAGCCACAGCACGACATGGATCGCGAGGATCGCCGTCCACACCGACACCTGTGTGGTCACGCTGTCGGCCTTCTGCACCGCCAGGATGACCGACACGATCGCCCCGGGCCCGGCGAGCAGCGGCATGCCCAGCGGTACGAGCGCGACGTTGACGTCCTTGGTCTGCTTCGGCTCGTCCGTCTTGCCGGTGAGCAGGTCGAGCGCGATGAGCAGGAGCAGCAGCCCGCCCGCGATCATCAGCGCGGGCACGGACACGTGCAGGTAGTCCAGGATCTGGTGCCCGAGCAGACCGAACACGGTGATCACGCCACCGGCGACACAGACGGCCTGGAAGGCCATCCGCTTCTGCACCTTGGCGGGGCGACCGGAGGTCAGCGCGAGGAAGATCGGGGTGATCCCAGGGGGATCCATGATGACAAAAAGGGTCAGGAAGAGAGAGCCGAAGACGGCGACGTCGAACATGGGTGAGCTACTGGCCTTGCGGAAGAGTGAAAGGTGGGCGTGCGGGCGACGGGGTTCAGACCCCGCCGGCCCCCGGCACGGGGAACGCCCCGAACGCCCGTCGCGTGATCTCCCCGTACACCTCGGGGTCGGTCGTGTACTCGCCGAGCACGCAGGTCTTCCGGCTGCCGTGGTAGTCGCTGGAGCCGGTGACCAGGAGCCCCAGCTCCTTCGCCGTCCCGCGGAGCCTGGCCCGCGTGGCCGCGTCGTGGTCCATGTGGTCGACCTCGATGCCGTCGAGTCCGGCGGCGGCCAGCTCGGCGATCGTGGACTCCGGCACCGTACGTCCCCGCTTGGCGGCGGCCGGGTGCGCGAACACGGCGACCCCGCCCGCGCCCTTGATCAGCCGGAGCGCCTCGAAGGGGTCGGTCTCGTGCTTCTCCACGTAGGCCCGGCCGCCGTCGGCCAGCCAGTCCCGGGTGAAGGCGTCGCCCACGGTGGGCACCACGCCGAGCTCCACGAGCGCCGAGGCCACGTGGGGCCGCCCGACCGATCCGTCGCCGGCGATCCGCGCGACCTGTTCCCAGGTGACCGGGACGCCCAGCGCGTTGAGCTTGGCGACCATCGCCCGGGCCCGCGGCACCCGGTCGTCCCGGACCAGCTCGCGCTCGGCGAGCAGGGCGGGCTCCTCGGGGTCGAAGAGGTAGGCCAGCATGTGCATGCTGACGCCGTCCGTGCGGCAGGAGAGCTCGGCGCCGGTGACCAGCGTGAGCCCCTCCGGCAGCGCGGCGACGGCCTCGGCGTGCCCGCGGGTGGTGTCGTGGTCGGTCAGCGCGACGACGTCCAGCCCGGCCGCGGCGGCGTTGCGCACCAGCTCGGCCGGGGTGTCCGTGCCGTCGGATGCGGTGGAGTGGGTGTGCAGATCGATGCGCACGACGCTGACTCCAGGCGGTGACGGGACGGATGGGGACGCTCAAGGATAACCGGAACTTCACCCACCGATGTCACACCCGCAGCGGCCCTGCACCCCCTACGCACCGGCTGACTGACCAGCTGCTCACCGGCTACTCACCAGCGACGCGGCAGCATTCCCGCGCGCACCCCGACCACCCGGCGCTACGGCTGGATCAGCCGCGGCGACAGCGCCCCGCACGGCACCAGCTCCACCTCGGCACCCGCGTCCCGCAGGTCGGTGAGCACCAGCTCCTCGTACATCAGCAGTCCGGACCGCTCGGGCCAGACGACGGCCCACAGCCACATGCCGAGCGCCTCCCCGGCGAAGACGGCTCGGTCCACGGGTGCGCCGGAGACGTGCCATAGGGGGGTCGGGCGGCCGGCGGCCAGGACCTTGGCCTGGGGCGGCTTCTCGACGTTCATGTACGGGCCCGGGTCCGGGGCGTCGATGCCCGCGTACCGCGCGCCGAGGCCGACGCCGAGTTCCTCGGCGACCAGGATCAGCTCACCGATGCCGCCGAGCGGGCCGGGTCCGGAGCAGGCCACCGCGGTCGCCCGGCCGCCGCTGCGGTCGTCGCCCGCACAGGTCACGCCGGTGAACAGCCAGCCGACCGGCAGCGGCCACGGCATCCACACCGGCACCTGCGTGCGGTGCACCACCACCCCGAGCGCCTCGACGCTGGGCGGGAGCACGGGCTGGAGCGGATGCACGACACCGTGCACGTCGCACTGCCAGGAATCGGCGAAGAGACCGGGAGCCCTGACCCGGCCACCACACTTCGGGCAACTGGGTTCGCCCCTCATAGAGCCCCACGGTCCTACCCTCACTCGCCCACGTCAAGGACGATCACCCATCCGGGCGGAAAGGCCCGCCGGCGGAACTTCGCCGTCGTACGGCGTCGCGCGCTCGCGCTCCCCCGCTCGCGACTGGGCTCGAGCGGGGCCCCCGCGGCCGAGCCGCCGACTCACCCCCGGCAGACGGACCTTGAGGAGACCCGTCACTCCAGGGAGACGGACCTGCGGGCCGGGTCCCGCAGGTCCGTCCCCTGCGTCAGCCAGCGCTCCTGAAGGGCCTGCGCGCCGTGCACCCGCTTCCAGGCGGCCTCGTTCGCGGTCATCGGCAGCAGCGGCAGGAACCGTACGGGGTCCAGCGGGGCGTCGAGCTCCAGGTCCTCGACCAGGCCGCCCGGCTCGGCGACCAGGACCGAGGTGAACGGGGCCCCGGGCCACAGCGCCTCACCGACGTCCAGGGAGGCGCCGGGGGCCACGACCACGCCCTCGACCTGCGGGGACGCGGCCAGCACGGCGAGTGGGCGGAGCACCTTGTCGGTGTCGGCGAGGCCGGTCCGGACGGAGAGGACCAGCTCGGCGCGGGGGCCCTTGACCGGGTCGGCGAGCACGGCCGTGGGGTCCGCCATGGGCTGCGACGACATGCCGAGGGTGGCATAGCGGACGATGTCGCCCTCCTGGCCGCCGCCGGGGAAGCGCAGCACCTCGATGCGGTCGGTGCCGAGGAAGGTGACCGCCGCGCGCGCGTCCGGCTCGCCCAGCGCGCTGCGCAACCGGGCCTCGACCAGAGGAAGAACATCAGCCATGCGGCGAGCATAGAACTCGTAGGGAAGCGGCAAAGCGGCACCTTGACACGCCGGGCGACTGATACTCTGGGTCAGCGGTTCGGGGCAGCACGCACAGCGTCGCGATCAAGCTCCCGACACTGTGAAGACTCCCCTACGGGGAACCCCTCCAAACAAGGGGAATGGATCGTCCCTCACGAGGGACCGACCGGAGGAGGTGGGGCTGGCATGGACCGAAGTCGACCGTGCAGTACCACCCGCTCTTCCGGCCGCTGACGCCGCAGCTCCGGCTCTTGCCCTCTGCCGCTCCCCCTCACCCGCGCGCCTTCACACGGAAGAGCACTTCGTCTCGTTGTGCCTGACCCGGTCCACCGGTCCGGATCAGCAGCTGAACCAGCAGCGAAGCCGGCCACCGCAACGGTGCGGTGCCCCCCGCTTTGTGGACGCGCCGAGCCCGCGTAGTCAGGACGTCCTCATTCCGGGCGGTTCCACCCGTCACCGGCCCCGTTCGCTGCCCGTCGCGAAGGAGCCTGCCATGTCCATGATCCGTGACCTGCGCGCCGCGGTCCGCCCGTCCCGCGTCTCCCTGCGCAAGGACACCGGCGTCTACGACACCACCCGCGACCCGGCGACCGCCTCCGCCGTCGTCGACTGCGCCGTCTACCGCGACGGCATGCGCGTCGAGACGGACGCGCCGCTCGGCCCGCACCAGGCGATGCGCCAGGTGCGCCGTGACGGCGGGTTCGTGTGGATCGGCCTGCACGAGCCCACCGAGGACGAATTCGCCGGTATCGCCCGGGAGTTCGGGCTGCACCCGCTGGCCGTGGAGGACGCCGTCCAGGCCCACCAGCGGCCCAAGCTGGAGCGCTACGACGACTCCCTGTTCACGGTCTTCAAGACCATCCACTACGTCGACCACGACGAACTCACCGCCAACAGCGAGGTCGTCGAGACCGGCGAGGTCATGTGCTTCACGGGGCGGGACTTCTTCATCACCGTCCGGCACGGCGGGCAGGGCTCGCTGCGCGCACTGCGGCACCGGCTCCAGGACGACCCCGAGCTGCTGCTCAAGGGCCCCTCGGCGGTGCTGCACGCCATCGCCGACCACGTCGTCGACGGCTACATCGCGGTCGCCGACGCGGTGCAGGACGACATCGACGAGGTCGAGACGGAGGTCTTCTCGCCGGGCCGCAAGGGCAGCCCGCGCGGCACCGACGCCGGCCGGATCTACCAACTCAAGCGCGAGGTACTGGAGTTCAAGCGCGCGGTGTCGCCACTGCTGCGGCCCATGCAGCTGCTCAGTGAGCGGCCCATGCGGCTGATCGACCCGGAGATCCAGAAGTACTTCCGGGACGTCGCCGACCACGTGGCGCGGGTGCAGGAGCAGGTCATCGGCTTCGACGAGCTGCTGAACTCCATCCTCCAGGCCAACCTCGCCCAGGCGTCCGTCGCGCAGAACGAGGACATGCGCAAGATCACCTCGTGGGCCGCGATCATCGCCGTACCGACGATGGTGTGCGGCGTGTACGGCATGAACTTCGACCACATGCCGGAGACGCACTGGAAGTACGGCTATCCGCTGGTCCTGTCGATCACGGTCGGCCTCTGTCTGGGCATCCACCGCACGCTCAAGCGCAACGGCTGGCTGTGACCGGCGCTGGATAGGCTGGCCGCATGACAAGTGCGTTGCTCGACCAGGCCCTCGTCGAGGAGGCCACGAAGAAGTCCGGCCTCATCTGGGTCAAGGGCCCCGGGGTGCCCACCCGGGCGCTGTGGCACGTCTGGCACGAGGGGGCGGCCTGCGTCATCGGCGACGGTCCCGGCGAGCAGCCGCTGCCGGGGCTGGCCGACGGGGCGGCGGCCGAGGTGACGGTGCGCAGCAAGGACAAGGGGGGCCGGCTGGTCTCCTGGGCGGCGCGGGTCGTGGAACTGCCGTCCGGTTCCGAGGCGTGGCAGGCGGCGGTCGCCGACCTCAAGGGCAAACGTCTCAACGCCCCGGACGGCGAGGCGATGACCGAGCGCTGGTCCCGCGAGTGCCGAGTGCTGCGCCTGGAGCCGACGGGTGTTACGGCGCCCCTGCCCGACGGTTCGCTGGCCGAGGCGCCGCTGCCCACCCCGGCGACGACGCGCGAGCCGGTCCCCGCGGGGCTGCCGCGCCTGCTGCTGAAGCGCCGGAAGAAGAGCAGGTCCTAAGGCCTGTCTGACAATTCCCGCCTGCCTCGCGACGCCATGCACGCACTCTCGCCGCACCGGGCGCAGAGCCGAGTACATCCAGTACGAGGCTCTACGCCCGGCACGCCGAGAGCACGCACCTGACGCCGCGAGGCCGCCCTCCGGGCGACGACGGGCATTGTCAGACAGGCCTTAGGACGTCGGCAGCTGCTTGCCGTAGTCCAGGGTGTCGTCCTTGGCCGGTGCCGCGAGCGGGAAGGCCTTGTTCCAGTCCGAGAAGCTGAGCGTGCCCGCACTGCCCGCCCGCACCAGGCGCAGCGGGTACGGGGTGCCCTCCAGGGAGACGTCCAGCGAGCCGCCGGCGCCCTGGCCGCCGGTGATGCGGACCGTGCGCACGCCCGCCTGCTCGTGCCTGCCGTCCGTCTCCACCGTGCCGTGCAGGGTCAGCAGATCGCCGAGGAGGACGTCCTTGTCCGTGAAGCCACTGAACTTCTTGTAGGCGGGATCGCCCTGCGGCACCTTCACGTACTTGCCGGCCAGCTTGCCGGCGGCCGCGGCGTCTCCCCCGTCGTGGCTCCAGAACCCGGCGTCGGCCTTGAGGAAGAGCTGCTCGCCGACGCGCAGCAGCCCGAACGTCGTCCCCTCGGCGGCGACCGACCCCGTGCCTCCGTCGGGCTTCAGCCTCATGTCGAGGGTGTACGTGTTCCCGCCCGCGGCCACGGTCCCGTGCAGACGTACCGCTTCGGCGGACTCGGCGACCGCGCGGGCCTTGGTGTGGATCTCGTCGGCCGGGAGCTTCCCGACGCCGTTGGTCCCCGCGTCGGGGTCCTCGCCACTGCATCCCGTCAGCCCCGCTCCCGTCACCGCCAGGGCGCACACCGCGCCCATCAGGGCGGCCCTGCGGATTCGGCGCCGGGGAGTCACAGACACAGGCGGGACCGCCTTTCTGACAAGGGCTGACAACGGCTGACAAGGGTTGAAACGGGCGGACACGGAACCGGCGGGCGCCGGCGGCGAGCCGACAGGGGTCCGTGTGGCGTTACGGCAGCGTACCGGGGCCGCCGAGGGCGAACGGAGCCAGTCCGTCCGGACCGGCCACCCGGGCGGAGCCGTTCGGGACGGGCTAGCCTGAAGCCCGTCCGAGCGGGCAATTCGGAAAAGAGGCACCGTACGAAACAGCTCTGCGCAGTCCGACGCACGCGATAGGAAAAGGAGCCGCGGCCATGGCAGCGGGCGCCCCCCGGATCTTCGTCTCGCACCTCTCCGGCATCGCCGTGTTCGACCCGGCCGGCGACCAGGTGGGACGTGTCCGCGATCTGGTCGTCATGCTCCGCGTCGGCCGCAAACCCCCGCGGGTGCTGGGTCTGGTCGTCGAACTCGCCACCCGCCGCCGCATCTTCCTGCCGATGACCCGGGTCACCGGCATCGAGTCCGGTCAGGTCATCACCACCGGGGTGGTCAACGTACGGCGGTTCGAGCAGCGGCCCACCGAGCGCCTCGTCTTCGGCGAGCTGCTCGACCGGCGGGTCACGCTCACCGAGACCGGCGAGGAGGCCACCGTCCTGGACCTGTCGGTGCAGCAGCTCCCCGCCCGCCGGGACTGGGAGATCGACAAGGTCTTCGTCCGCAAGGGGAGGAAGGGCGGCGCCTTCCGGCGCAACAAGGGCGAGACCCTGACCGTCGAGTGGTCCGGCGTCACCGGCTTCTCCGTGGAGGAACAGGGGCAGGGCGCCGAGAACCTCCTCGCCACCTTCGAGCAGCTGCGCCCCGCCGACCTCGCCAACGTCCTGCACCACCTGTCCCCCAAGCGCCGCGCCGAGGTCGCCGCCGCCCTCGACGACGACCGCCTGGCCGACGTACTGGAGGAGCTGCCGGAGGACGACCAGATCGAGATCCTCGGCAAGCTCAAGGAGGAGCGCGCCGCGGACGTACTGGAGGCGATGGACCCCGACGACGCCGCCGACCTGCTGGGCGAGCTGCCCGAGGACGACAAGGAACGGCTGCTGAGCCTGATGCAGCCCGACGACGCGGCCGACATGCGGCGACTGATGGCGTACGAGGAGCACACGGCCGGCGGTCTGATGACGACCGAGCCGATCGTGCTGCGGCCCGACGCGACCGTCGCCGACGCCCTGGCCCGCATCCGCAACCCCGACCTGTCCCCCGCACACGCGGCCCAGGTCTACGTCTGCCGCCCGCCCGAGGAGACCCCGACCGGCAAGTACCTGGGCACGGTCCACTTCCAGCGCCTGCTGCGCGACCCCCCGTACACCCTGGTCGGCTCGATCCTCGACGACGATCTGCAGCCCCTGGAGCCGGACGCCGCGCTGCCCGTGGTCGCCGGGTTCTTCGCCACGTACGACATGGTCGCGGCGCCGGTCGTCGACGAGTCCGGGGCGCTGCTGGGCGCCATCACGGTGGACGACGTACTGGACCACATGCTGCCCGACGACTGGCGGGAGACCGAGTACCACCTCGACGAGACGACGTCGGAGGTGAGTGCCGATGGCGCCTGAGCGTGAGACGGCGGCCCGTGAGCGCGCGCTGTCGGGGGCCACGGCGGCCTCCCGTTCCCGCGGCACCCGCCTGGACCAGCCCCGGGCGCCGCGCCGCCGCCTGCTGCCCGAGTGGGACCCGGAGGCCTTCGGACGGCTGTCGGAGCGCATCGCGCGTTTCCTGGGGACCGGGCGGTTCATCGTCTGGATGACGGTCGTCATCATCGTCTGGGTGGTGTGGAACGTGTCCGCGCCGAGCGGTCTGCGCTTCGACGAGTACCCGTTCATCTTCCTGACCCTGATGCTCTCGCTACAGGCTTCCTATGCGGCCCCTTTGATCCTGCTCGCGCAGAACCGGCAGGACGACCGGGACCGGGTCAACCTTGAGCAGGACCGCAAGCAGAACGAGCGGTCGATCGCCGACACCGAGTACCTGACGCGCGAGATCGCCGCCCTGCGCATCGGCCTCGGCGAGGTCGCGACGCGGGACTGGATCCGCTCTGAGCTGCACGATGCGCTCAAGGAGCTGGAGGACCGCCAGAACGGCCACCGCCGCGACACGGGGGTATTCCCGGCGGAACGGTCCGGGGGACGTGACGTACACGACCGGTGACGGGGCTTTCCGTGCCCCGTGGGCGGCGCCGTACCATCGTGCTTATGGCTACGGAAGACGCGGTGCGCGAGGCACTGGCGACGGTGAACGACCCCGAGATCAACCGGCCCATCACCGAGCTCGGGATGGTCAAGTCGGTGGCGATCGGTGCGGACGGAGCGGTCGCGGTCGCCGTGTACCTGACGGTCTCCGGCTGCCCCATGCGGGACACGATCACCCAGCGCGTGACGGAGGCGGTGTCCCGGGTCGAGGGGGTCACGCGGGTCGACGTCGAGCTCGACGTGATGAGCGACGAGCAGCGCAAGGAGCTGGCCACCGCCCTGCGCGGCGGCCAGACCGAGCGCGAGGTGCCCTTCGCCAAGCCCGGCAGTCTGACCCGGGTCTACGCGGTCGCCTCCGGCAAGGGCGGCGTCGGCAAGTCCTCGGTGACAGTGAACCTGGCGGCCTCGATGGCGGCGGACGGTCTGAAGGTCGGGGTCGTCGACGCCGACATCTACGGCCACTCCGTGCCCCGCATGCTGGGCGCCGACGGGCGGCCCACCCAGGTCGAGAACATGATCATGCCGCCTTCCGCCAACGGCGTGAAGGTCATCTCGATCGGCATGTTCACCCCGGGCAACGCGCCGGTCGTCTGGCGCGGCCCGATGCTGCACCGCGCGCTCCAGCAGTTCCTGGCGGACGTGTACTGGGGCGACCTGGACGTCCTGCTGCTCGACCTGCCGCCCGGCACCGGCGACATCGCGATCTCGGTCGCGCAGCTCGTCCCGAACGCCGAGATCCTGGTCGTGACGACTCCTCAGCAGGCCGCGGCCGAGGTGGCGGAGCGGGCGGGCGCCATCGCCGTCCAGACCCACCAGAAGATCGTCGGCGTGGTCGAGAACATGGCCGGGCTGCCCTGCCCGCACTGCGGCGAGATGGTCGACGTGTTCGGCACGGGCGGCGGCCAGGCGGTCGCCGACGGCCTGACCCGCACGACCGGCGCCTCGGTCCCGGTCCTCGGCTCCATCCCGATCGACGTCCGTCTGCGCGAGGGCGGCGACGAGGGCAGGCCCGTCGTCCTGTCCGACCCGGACTCCCCCGCGGGCGCGGCCCTGCGCTCGATCGCGGGGAAGCTGGGCGGCCGTCAGCGGGGCCTGTCGGGACTGTCGCTGGGGATCACCCCGAAGAACAAGTTCTGACGTTCCGTACGGAACGGGGGGCGCCGTCCGCCGGGACGGCGCCCCTTGTCGTGCGCCGGCGGACAGTGCGGGTGGGCCAGGGCCTGTCTGACCATTCCCGTCGTCCGCCCGGAGGGCGGGCCGCGCGGCAGGCGGGAATGGTCAGACAGGCCCTACTAGGCGTACGCGGCGATGTCGATGACCACGGAGAAGGCCAGCCCGTAGGCGCTGATGCCCCTGCCGTAGGCCCCCAGATGGACGCCCTGTTCGGTGGAACCGGCGAGCACCCAGCCGTACTCGGACTCCCGGTAGTGGAAGGACGTCGGCACGCCGTCCACGGGGAGGAACAGGGTCGACCAGTCCTCTCCGTCGAGGTCGTCGGCGAGGACCCACGCGGTCTCGGTCTGCTGCTCCAGCCAGTCGTCGCGCAGCGAGTGGTCCATCTGGCCGGGCCAGGTGCAGGACAGCAGCCCCACACCGGCGAGCCAGGCGGCCGAGGACACCGAGGTGGCCTCCAGCAGGCCCGTACCGTCGGCGCTGTGCCGGTCGGGGTTGGCCGCGACGGTCACGACGACCGCGAACTTCTCCCTGGTGTCCTGGTCGTCGCCCGCCACGTGCTCGTTGCGCACGGACGGTTCGTCGCCGTGCCCGATCGAGCCGTGTTCCACGGCCCCGTCGGCCGCCATACCGACCTGCATCAGCCAGCGCCGTCCCGTGAAGGCCTCGTCCAGGCCGTACCAAGGGAAGGGCGCGCGCAGGTAGCCGTCGACCGTGCGCCGGGCGGAGGAGACCCGTGGTCCGTCCTCCGCGGCCGACGCCTGCGCGACCGTCCCACTCGTCGTCTCCATGAACCCGGACGCCTCCTCGCTCTCGTCGGACCGGAACGGCCCGCCCCCCTTCGGGCGCACTCTCCGGTCCGCACAACAACTCGGCAGCATAGCCACACCCACAGGCGGCAGCCGGAAAACCGAACTGCGCGTGGGTCGCGCGGACGTCGCCTTCACGCCCGGTGCGCCCCGCGGCCCCATCGGGGTGTGAGACACGTCACGTGCGGCCGGGAGTGGGCTCCCGTGCCGCACGGCAGCCCGCGGGCCTGACTCAGGTGGCGTCCGCGTCGAAGGGCGGGCGGTCGTCGCGGGCGGGGGTCTCGGGCTTCTTCGACATGTCGATACGACCGCCGGTGGACCCGGAGGAGGACGACGATGACGACGAGGCGGAGGAGGACGAGGAACCGGTCGACGAATCGGACTCACGGCCGTGGATCGCGTCGGTGACCTCGGCCATCTCCTTCTTCAGGTCGAAGCCGTTGCGGATCTCCTTGAGCCCCAGATCGTCGTTGTCCAGCTGCTTGCGGATGAACGTCTTGGGGTTGAGGTCCTCGAACTCGAAGTCCTTGAACTCGGGGCCCAGCTCCTGCCGGATGTCCTGCTTGGCGCTGTCCGAGAACTCCCGGATCTTCCGGATGGTGCGCGTCACGTCCTGGATGACCTTGGGGAGCTTGTCCGGACCGAAGACGAGCACGGCGAGGACAACGAGCGTGACCAGCTCGAGTGGTCCTATGTCATTGAACACCTGAAGCTCCTTGCGATGTCCGGGCCGCCACCACGGTACCCGCCGACCCCGTCCGACCGGTACCGTCCCGTCGGTCCCGAGCGGGTGTATGCGAGTGCTTTCCGAATTGTTTGCCTTCCTGGGCCCTTGTCAGGACCTGTGCGACGGCTCAGTCCCCGCCGGACGAACCGAGCACCAGTGAGACCTTCGTCTCCTTGCCGGCGCGCTCCAGCGTCAGTTCCAGGCGGTCGCCGGGGCGGTGGGCGCGGGTCTTGACGATGAGTTCCTCACCGGAGTGCACGCGTCGGCCGTCGACCTCGGTGATCACGTCCCCGGGCTCGAGGCCGGCCTCGGCGCCGGGGCCGCCCGCGGTGACCGGGGGTCCGCCGTCGCCGCTCTTGGTGCCGACGCGGGCGCCGTCGCCGGTGTAGTTCATGTCGAGGGTGATGCCGATGACCGGGTGGGTGGCCTTGCCCGTGTTGATCAGTTCCTCGGCGACGCGCTTGCCCTGGTTGATGGGGATGGCGAAACCGAGCCCTATGGAGCCGGCCTGGCCGCCGTCCGCATCCGGTCCGCCGCTGTCGGCGGACCGGATGGCGGAGTTGATGCCGATGACCCGGCCCTGGGCGTCCAGGAGAGGACCGCCGGAGTTGCCGGGGTTGATGGGCGCGTCGGTCTGCAGGGCGTCGACGTACGACACGTCGCTGCCGTCGCTCTCCTCGCCGCCCGCGGTGATGGGCCGCTCCTTGGCGCTGATGATGCCGGAGGTGACCGTGCCCGCCAGGTCGAAGGGCGCGCCGATGGCGACGACGGGGTCACCCACGTGGACGTTCTCGGAGTTGCCGAGGGGCATGGGGGTGAGTCCCCGTACGCCGCTCACCTTCACCACGGCGAGGTCGTATCCGCTGTCGCGGCCGACGACCGTCGCCTCGGCGGTGTCGCCGCTGTTGAAGGTGACGGTTATCTCGCCGCCGGATCCGGCGGGCTCCACGACGTGGTTGTTGGTCAGGATGTGGCCGTTGCCGTCGAGTACGAAGCCGGTGCCGGTGCCCGCCGCGTCGCTGCCGCTCACGTGCAGCGTCACCACGCCGGGCAGGGCCCGGGCGGCGATGCCGGCCACGCTGTCCGGCGCCCGCTCGGCCGGTTCCTTCCCGGCCTGCGGCAACTCGATCGTCCCCACGCCGCCGTTCCGCTCGAGGTACGCCCCCATGGCGCCGCCGATGCCGCCGGAGACGAGGGCGATCAGCAGGGAACCGCCGACGAGTGCCCGTACGGCCCGCCTGCGCCGCTGCTTGGGCGTCCGGGGGAGCGCACCGGTGTGCTGAAGCGGCGCGGCGGCGGCCGAGGCGGCCCAGGGGTCGTAGCGCCGCCAGGGGTCGGGGGGCGGGAACGCCGACGGCTCCCCCGCCGCTGCCGTCGCGCTGTGGGCCGGGGTGCCCGCGCCGGCGGTGGGGTCGGGAACCGCGGCACCCGGAGGCGGGGACGGCGGACCCGCCGGAACGCCGGGCACGGGAGGCATCGCCGACCCCACCGGGCCGGCGGCCGGCGGGACAGGAGGCGGGGCGTCCGCCAGGGACGGTTCCGGTACCGCTCCCGGAGGCGGGGACAGGACCGGCGCCGCCGGATGCTGGACCGGCGGAGCGGGGGCCCAGGGGCCCGGCTCGCCGTACGGCGGGGTGCTGTACGGGTCGGGATCGTGCAACGGCTTCGGCCGCTCGGCGACGGTCACGGCGGCCAGGACATCACCGTCACCATCGACGCCGGCGCCCACGCCTGTGTCCATGGCGCCCTCGGCATCCGCACCCGCGAGCGGGCCTGTGCCGGTACCCACGCCACGGCCCGGTGCACCGTCGCGGCCCCCACCCGCCGACGAGGCCGCATCGGCAGCCACACCCGCAGGCGAAGCTCCGTCAGCACCCGCAAGCGAGGCGGCCTCGTGGTCCCGGCCCGCCGACGGGGCCGCGTCGGTGGGCGCGTCCGCGAGCGAGGCGGCGGCGTGGTCCCGGCCCGTCGGTGAGGTCGCGTCGGTGGGCGAAGCGTCGTCGTGGTCCCGGCCCTTCGGTGAGGCCACGTCGGTGGGCGAAGCGGCGGCGTGGCCGCCACCCGTGTACGCGGTTGCGCCGGTGTCCGCGCCCGCGAGGGAAATGCCTCCGTGGCCCCCGCCCGCCCTCGAGGTCGCGCCCGTGGGTGGGGCGGTGTCCGTGCTCGTGTCGTCGGGCAGGGCGGCCTCCTGGCCGGTGCCTGTGGGCGCGTTCGTCGGGGGCGCCGGGCGGTGCAGCTCGTAGTCGCCCCCGGCGGCCACCCGGGTCGCCGACGGGCGCTCCAACTCGAAGTCGCCGCCGGCGGACTCGGGGGTCGCGCGCGGGCGCTCCAGTTCGAAGTCGCCGTCGGTCGCGTCTCCGGACGAGCGGGGACGACTCCACCACTTCGCCTTCGTGGGCTTCCCGTCGTTCATGTCTCCCCCGCAGCTGGCCGCAGATCGTCGGCTCCAAGGGCTCTGGTGCCACCCCGGATTCAATCAGGTTCGCGGCCCGGCGCGCAGACTCCGGTCAGGGAGGCGGGCGGTGGGAGACGCCGGGGGACGCCGACGGGTAGAGGGACGCGGCGGGTTCGGGGACGGGGGCGGTGAGCAGACCGGGTGGCCCCCCCTCGGGGGTCGTCGACCAGGAGGTCAGGGCCGTCAGGGCGAGCGGCGGAACCGACTCCAGCGGACGTATCAACGGGGACATCGCGGCGGCACCGGCCGTCACCGGAGTGGTCAGCGCACGCAAGGCCTGCTGGTGCGGATTGGTGCCGGAGGAGGCCGTCAGCCCCGGCAGCAGCGGCGCGGACAGCGCGGTGGGCGCGACGGTGGTGTCGCCGAGCGCCCGCTGCCCCTGGGTCTGTCCGAGCAGCGCAGCGCCCGAGCGCCGGCGCTGGCTGTCGGGGCTCGTGGACGCGCCCGCGCCCTGTGTGCGCGTCGGCGTCACATTGCTTCCGCTGCCCGAACCCCGTGCCTCCGTGGTGGCGTCCGGCATGACGACGGTGACCCCGCCCAGCGCGATCGCGGCCAGCGACACCGCCCCGGCGGCGGCGAACGCGAACCGCAGGCCGCGCGAGGCCGACCGCTCGGAGTCGTGCCGGCTCACGTCGTGGATCCGGAAGCCCCGCTGCTGCGCGGACGGTGGCAGCACGGAGGCGTGCGGCCGGACGGGAGCGTAGTCGAACTCGAACCGCTCGCCACGCTTCGTACCGAAGACTCCGGAGGTCCCGGTCGCCCCGATCCTTCCGGGCAGCCCGGCCAGACCGTCGGAGAACCCTCCGCCGCCCAGCGGCGAGCCGCCACCGTCCGTGTCGCCTCCCCCGGGAAGCCCCTGGAGGCGGGCGAGGAAGCTCTCGGACGGGGCCGGCGGGGCCGCTTCCGCGAACACGTTCTTCAACCGGCGCTGCGCGTCGACCTCCGCCTTGCACTTCGGGCAGGTGGCCACGTGCGCCAGCACGCGCTCACGCGCGTCATGACCGAGCTCTCCGTCCACCAGGGCGGAGAGTCGGTCTCCCAGATGCTGCTCTGCGAGGTGTCCCTCGGATTTCGGCCGTGACCCACTCACGCGCTCGTGCCCCCTCCCCCCAGTGCGGGAACACGGGCTGCGAACGAGCGACGCACGGCACGCGCCTCGGGGGAGCGGTGCGCGAGGGCCTTGCGCAGCTGGGAGCGGCCGCGGTGGATACGGGAGCGCACCGTGCCGAGCTTCACGCCGAGGGTCGCGGCGATCTCCTCGTACGACAGCCCCTCGATGTCGCACAGCACGACGGCGGCCCGGAACTCGGGCGCCAGGGTGTCCAGGGCCTGCTGGACGTCCGCGTCGAAGTGGGCGTCGTGGAAGAGCTGCTGCGGGGTGGGCTCCTTGCTGGGCAGCCGCTCGGCCGCGTCGTCGCCGAGCGCGTCGAAGCGGATGCGCTGCTTGCGGCGGACCATGTCCAGGAAGAGGTTGGTGGTGATGCGGTGCAGCCAGCCCTCGAAGGTGCCCGGCGTGTAGGTCGACAACGACCGGAAGACGCGGACGAAGACCTCCTGGGTGAGGTCCTCGGCGTCGTGCTGGTTGCCGGTGAGGCGGTAGGCGAGGCGGTAGACCCGGCCGCTGTGGGTGCTGACGATCTCCTCCCAGGTGGGCGGAGTCCACGCCTGCCCGTTCGCGTCGCTGGAGAAGGTCGCGGTGTGGGCGTGTCCCTTGGCGGGACCGTCGGCGTGGCTGGGGTCAGCAGCGGTGTCGTTCACGGATTTCGGCCTGCCTGCCGATCCGAGGAAGCGCCGCAGCACTCCTCCCCGATCCGCGGGTGCGGCCGCACCTCCCCTGTCGGCTCTGGTGGTGTCCAGTGGAGCCCCTACCATAGCCACCTCGCCCGTTAGCTCCGGATAAGCGGTTTTACGAGAATTTGATCTGTGCTGACACGGCTCGTACGGCTGCGTCAGCACTTGCTCGGCACCCTGGCCCAACTCGCCGCCCCCCGTCGCACTCGCGGCCGCTCGGTCGTCTCTTTGCTCTCCTCTTAAACGACCGGTCCCATCTGCGGGTTCCCGACACCAACGGATACAGTCACGCCGAGGCAACGACGGGGACAGGAGAGGGTCATTACCGGCAACCGGCAGACGAGCTGGGCGTTCTCCGACGCCTATGTCGCCGAGGACGACGCGCTGCGCTGGGCACGCGACCGGGCCCATGAGGCGGGCCTGCGCTCGGTGACCCCAGGCACGGGCGCCGCCCTGGGGTTGCTCGCCGCCGCCGTGGACGCCAAGGCGGTCGCGGAGATCGGCACCGGCTGCGGTGTCTCCGGGATCCATCTGCTGTACGGCATGCGGCCGGACGGGGTGCTCACCACGGTCGACCCGGAGCCGGAGCACCAGCAGTTCGCCCGCCAGGCCTTCCGGGCCGCGGGCTTCGCCAGCAACCGGGCCCGTTTCATCCCGGGCCGCGCCCTGGACGTCCTGCCCCGGCTCGCGGACGCCGGCTACGACCTGGTCTTCTGCGACGGCGACCGCCTGGAGTACCAGGACTACCTCGCTGAATCGTTGCGTCTGCTGCGTCCCGGAGGTCTCGTCGCCTTCGAGGGCGTGTTCGGCGCCGGCCGGACGATCGACTCCGGACCGCAGCCCACGGAGGTGCTGCGGCTGCGGGAGCTGCTGCGCGCGGTCCGGGAGAGCCAGGAGCTGGTGCCGTCCCTGCTCCCGGTGGGCGACGGGCTGCTGTGCGCGGTGAAGCGGTGAAGCGGTGACCCGTTCTCGGTCACCACTTCTTCCCGGTCACCGCTTCTCTCCGGCCGGAGAAAGCGGAAAAACAATCACCCCGGCACCATGCGCGGTGCCGGGGCAATTGAACGGGTATGGTCGCTTGCGCGTCAGCCGACGACCTTCTTGAGGGCGTCGCCGAGCGCGTCGGCCTCATCGGGGGTCAGCTCGACGACGAGTCGACCGCCGCCTTCGAGCGGAACGCGCATGACGATGCCCCGCCCCTCCTTGGTCACCTCGAGCGGGCCATCGCCCGTCCGCGGCTTCATGGCCGCCATGCTCGTTCCCCTTCCTGATACCAGCTCACCGTCACCGCCGACGGCCCGTGAGGGCACGCGCAGTCCGGCACGGACGCGCGACACCGGCATCGAACACATTGCTTCCCGGCCATTATCCCGCATCGCAGGACCCGATGACCAACATCGGTCGGCATCGCTTGGGCAACGCGCGCGAGCAAAACCACTCAATTCGGGGATGTGGCTGCGATACTGCGCGCCCTCGCCCACTTCCGCCGAATGGACACGGACCGGAATTCTTTGACGCAGGTCACACCGCCGGTCCGATCCGTCACCGGTGATCTCCGTCATGCTGTCTCCCGGACACCAAGACGCACCCAAGGACACACGCCACGACGCGGAGGGGAAAACCATGGCCGACACCGTGCTCTACGAGGTGAGCGACGGGCTCGCGACGATCACGCTGAACCGCCCGGAGGCGATGAACGCGCTGAACATCGAGGCCAAGGTCGCGCTCCGGGACGCGGTGCGCTCCGCGGCGGCGGACGACGCCGTGCGGGCGGTGCTGCTGACCGCGGCCGGGGAGCGGGCGTTCTGCGTCGGCCAGGACCTCAAGGAGCACATCGGGCTGCTCGCCTCCGACCGGGAGTCGGGCTCCGGCCGGACGATGAGCACGGTGCGCGAGCACTACAACCCGATCGTGCGGGCGCTGGCCGAGGCCGCCAAGCCGGTGGTCGCCGCCGTGAACGGCGTGGCGGCCGGGGCGGGCTTCGGTTTCGCGCTCGCGGCGGACTACCGGATCGTCGCGGACACGGCGGCGTTCAACACGTCGTTCGCGGGTGTCGCGCTGACCGCCGACTCGGGCGTCTCCTGGACGCTGCCGCGCGTCGTCGGCCCGGGGCGCGCCGCCGACCTGCTGCTCTTCCCGCGCAGCATCGGCGCCCAGGAGGCGTACGAGCTGGGCATCGCCAACCGGGTCGTGCCCGCGGCCGACCTGCGCGCCGAGGCCGAGCGGACGGCACGGGCGCTGGCCGGGGGCCCGACGGTGGCGTACGCGGCGCTGAAGGAGGCGATGGCGTACGGGCTGACGCACTCGCTCTCCGAGACGCTGGAGAAGGAGGACGAGCTGCAGTCCCGGGCGGGGTCCTCCGAGGACCACGCGATCGCGGTGCGGGCGTTCGTCAACAAGGAGAAGCCCAAGTACCTGGGCCGGTAGACGCCAGGGACCGGTGGGCCGGGGTGGCCGGCGGGGCAGGGTGGCCGGCGGGGCAGGGCGGGGTGGCAGGCGGCGCGGTTCAGGCCCGTCGCGCCACGCACGCCGCCAGGTGGTCGTCGACCAGTCCGCACGCCTGCATCAGCGCGTACGCCGTCGTCGGGCCGACGAAACGCAGGCCCCGCTTCTTCAGGGCCTTGGACAGTGCCGTGGACTCGGGTGTGACGGCGGGGACGTCGGCGAGCGTCTTCGGGACCGGGCGGCCGGCCGGGTCCGGGGCGTGCGACCAGATCAGCTCGTCCAGGTCACCCGGGGCCCACTCGGCCAGCACGCGCGCGTTGGCGAGGGTCGCGTCGATCTTGGCGCGGTTGCGGATGATCCCGGCATCGGCGAGCAGGCGCTCGCGGTCCCCGTCGGTGAAGGCCGCCACCTTGGCGATCTCGAAGTCCGCGAAGGCGGTGCGGAAGCCGGTGCGGCGGCGCAGGATGGTGATCCAGGACAGGCCGGACTGGAAGGCCTCCAGGCTGAGCCGTTCGTACAGGGCGTCGTCGCCGTGGACCGGGCGGCCCCACTCCTCGTCGTGGTAGGCCACGTAGTCCGCGGTGGACAGGGCCCAGGGGCAGCGCGGCGCGCCGTCCGGCCCCACGACGGCCTCTTTGGCGCTCACTGCTGCTCCTCCTGGGCCGGCTTGTCCATGGAGACGTGCGGGCGGGTGGCGGCGGCCCGGGCGCCGGCCAGCGCGGCCTCCAGGTCGGCGATGCGGGCGTCGCGCTCGGCCAGCTCGGCGCCGAGGCGGCCGAGGGCGTCGTCGACCTCCGCCATGCGGTAGCCGCGGACGACGAGCGGGAAGCGGAGCCGCTCCACGTCCGCGCGGCCCACCGGGCGGTCGGGGGGCAGGGGGTCCCTCAGCCGCTCCGGTGCGGCCTCGGGCAACGGCCCGCTGTCGCCGCCGCTCACCACGGCGAGCGTGACCGCGGTGACCACGACGGCCAGCGCGATGACGAGGAACAGGAACATGACCATCGCTGGGGCCCCCATGGTCGGTCTGGCGCGGCGATCGCGTGGGTTCGGCGGATCGCGTGGCTGGTTGGATCGGAGTCGGAGTCGGTTGTGTCGGGTCCGATCGTGCCATGCGAGTCTGACAGTCCGGGTCGCAGGCGGTCCAAGGCCGCTTCGAAGACTCGTGGGCCGGGTCGGTGGGCCGGTCCTCGGGACGGGTTCGTGAGCCCGGTTCACGGGCCTGGTCGCAGGCCTGGTTCACGGGCCTGGTCGCAGGCCTGGTTCACAGGCCTGACGCGTAGGCGGTTTCCAAGGCGAGAGTGGGACGTGAGGACGGTATGGGCGAGGAGATGTCACAGGGGATGCTCAGGCTGGGCAGGCGCGAGTTCGCGGCGCACGAGCCGGTGATCATGGCGATCGTGAACCGGACCCCGGACTCCTTCTACGACCAGGGGGCGACCTTCCGCGACGAGCCCGCCCTCGCGCGCGTGGAGCAGGCGGTCGCCGACGGCGCCGCGATCATCGACATCGGCGGGGTGAAGGCCGGGCCCGGGGACGAGGTCTCGGCGGCGGAGGAGGCACGGCGGACGGTGGGGTTCGTCGCGGAGGTGCGGCGGCGGTTCCCGGACGTCGTGATCAGCGTGGACACCTGGCGGCACGAGGTCGGCGAAGCCGTCTGCGAGGCGGGGGCGGACCTGCTGAACGACGCGTGGGGCGGCGTCGACCCGAAGCTCGCGGAGGTCGCCGCACGGTACGGGGTGGGGCTGGTGTGCACGCACGCGGGTGGCGCCGAGCCGCGGACGCGGCCGCACCGGGTGACGTACGACGACGTCATGGCCGACATCCTGAAGGTGACGCTGGGGCTGGCCGAGCGGGCGGTGGCGCTGGGGGTGCCGCGGGAGTCGGTGCTGATCGATCCCGGGCACGACTTCGGGAAGAACACGCGGCACAGCCTGGAGGCGACGCGGCGGCTCGGGGAGATGGTGGAGACGGGGTGGCCGGTGCTGGTGTCCCTGTCCAACAAGGACTTCGTCGGGGAGACGCTGGACCGGCCCGTGAAGGAGCGGGTGCTCGGGACGCTGGCGACGACGGCGGTGTCGGCGTGGCTGGGGGCGCGGGTGTACCGGGTGCACGAGGTGGCGGAGACGCGGCAGGTCCTGGACATGGTGGCCACGATCGCGGGCCACCGGGTCCCTGCGGTGACCCGGCGGGGGTTGGCGTAGGCGGGGCGCCGACTGCGGACCGGTGGGGCTGACGCCGGGTTCCTCGCCCCCGCACGCCTGCGTCCCGGTGGGGACCACGCGTCCCCTCCCCCGGGGCGGCAGACCCGGTGCCGGGCCGGTGGTCTCGGCCACCGGCCCGGCCCGAGCCGCGCGCTAGCGTCCCGCTTCCTTGGAGACCAGGGCCACCGCCTCCTCCACGTCGTCCGTGACGTGGAAGAGCAGCAGGTCCTTCTCCGCGGCCTTGCCCTGGGCCACCAGGGTGTCGCGGAGCCAGTTCACCAGGCCGCCCCAGTACTCGGACCCGAACAGGACGATGGGGAAGCGGGTCACCTTCTGGGTCTGGACCAGGGTGAGGGCCTCGAAGAGTTCGTCGAGGGTGCCGAGGCCGCCGGGCAGGACGACGAAGCCCTGCGCGTACTTCACGAACATCATCTTGCGGACGAAGAAGTACCGGAAGTTCAGGCCGATGTCGACGTACGGGTTGAGCCCCTGCTCGAAGGGCAGCTCGATGCCGAGGCCGACCGACGTGCCCTTCGCCTCCAGGGCGCCCTTGTTGGCCGCCTCCATGGCCCCCGGCCCACCGCCGGTGATGACCGCGAAGCCCGCCTCCACCAGGCCGCGGCCCAGCCGCACGCCCGCCTCGTACTCCGGCGAGTCCACCGCCGTACGGGCGGAGCCGAAGACGCTGATCGCGGGCGGGAGTTCGGCGAGCGTGCCGAAGCCCTCGATGAACTCCGACTGGATGCGCAGGACGCGCCAGGGGTCGGTGTGGACCCAGTCCGTCGGAGCACGCTCGTCCAGCAGACGCTGGTCCGTGGTGCTCTCCTGGACCTGGCCCCGCCTCCGGAGGACAGGGCCCAGGCGCTGCTCCTCCGGTGGCCGCTTCTTGCCCTCGGGGTTGCCGGTGGCCATGCGCGCTCCCTCCGTTTGCGGGTCTTTCCACCTCAGCGTAGATCTACGCGGGTTACGTACGGGGGACCTCAGCATGTCCGGAACGCTGCGGCGCAAACCCCCCGCGGATCAGGCGGTCAGCCAGGACCGCAGGCGCTCCTCGCCCGCGAGGATCTTCTTCACCTCGACCCGTTCGTCCCGCTTGTGCGCCAAGTGCGGGTTGCCGGGGCCGTAGTTGACCGCCGGGACGCCGAGCGCCGAGAAGCGGGACACGTCGGTCCAGCCGTACTTGGGCTGCGGGGTGCCGCCCACCGCCTCGATGAAGGCCGCCGCGGCCGGGTGGGACAGGCCCGGCAGCGCCGCACCGCTGTGGTCGTCGACGACGAACTCCGCCACCCCGCAGTCCGCGAAGACCTCGCGGACGTGGGCGAGCGCTTCCTGAGGGCTGCGGTCCGGGGCGTAGCGGAAGTTGACGGTGACCACGCACTCGTCGGGGATGACGTTGCCCGCCACCCCGCCCGTGATGCCGACCGCGTTGAGGCCCTCGCGGTACTCCAGGCCGTCGATGACCGGGTGGCGCGGCTCATAGGCGGCCAGGCGGGCGAGGATCGGGGCGGCGGCGTGGATGGCGTTGGAACCCATCCAGCTCCGTGCGGAGTGGGCTCGCTCGCCCGCCGTCCGCAGCAGCACCCGCAGCGTGCCCTGGCAGCCGCCCTCCACCTGGCCGTCCGACGGTTCGAGGAGCACCGCGAAGTCGCCCTCCAGCCACTCGGGGTGTGCCTCGGCGACGTGCTTCAGGCCGTTCAGCTCCGCGGCGACCTCCTCGTTGTCGTAGAAGACGAAGGTCAGGTCGCGGTTGGGGGCCGGGACCGTCGCCGCGATGCGCAGCTGGACCGCGACGCCCGCCTTCATGTCGCAGGTGCCGCAGCCCCACAGCACCCCGTCCTCGTCCAGCCGTGAGGGGACGTTGTCGGCGATCGGGACCGTGTCGATGTGGCCGGCCAGGATCACGCGCTCCGCGCGGCCGAGGTTCGTACGGGCGACGACGTTGTTGCCGTACCGCTCGACCGACAGGTGGGGCAGGGCGCGCAGGGAGCTCTCGATCGCGTCCGCCAACGGCTCCTCGGTGCCGCTCTCGGAGGGGAAGTCGACGAGCCGCGCGGTGAGCTCTGCGGCGTCCAGCGTGAGGTCAAGCGGGGTATCGGCCATGGCTCCGACCCTAACGCCCTGCCCTTTCGCCCTGCCCTTTCGGGCACCATGCGGACCTGGCGTACACCCGGCATTACCCTCCAGTACCTTGTACGCGTGCTTCAGCCGTCACCACCCCGCAAACGCCGTGGCCGCCTCCTCCGTTCCGGGGCGGCCTCGGTGGTCCTGCTCGCGGTCGCCGGTTACCTGGCGGTGCAGTACGTCACCGGGGGCGCGGGCGCGCCGGGGTGCAAGGTGGTCTCGGACGAGGACCCCGGGGTGGTCTACGGGTTCACGCCGGAGCAGGCGGTGAACGCGGCGACGATCACCGCGGTGGGCACCGCGCGCAACCTGCCGGAGCAGGCGGTGACGATCGCGCTGGCGACCGCGTTGCAGGAGTCGGCGCTGCGCAATCTCGACCACGGCGACCGGGACTCGCTCGGCCTGTTCCAGCAGCGGCCCTCGCAGGGCTGGGGCACGCCGAAGGAGATCATGGACCCGGCGTACTCGGCGGGCGTGTTCTACGACCGTCTGGTCGAGGTGCCCGGCTACAAGGGCCTGCCCCTGACCGTCGCCGCCCAGCGCGTGCAGCGCGTGCAGCGCAGCGGCTTCCCCCAGGCGTACGCCAAGCACGAACCGGACGCCAGGCTGCTCGCCACCGCGCTGACCGGACGGTCCGCGGCGACGCTGACCTGCGACGGACGCCCCGGCGCGACGGGGCTGGAGGGGCCGGAGGCGGTACGCGCGGCGCTCGTACGGGACTTCGGGCGCGCCGTGCTCCAGCCGGCCGGCGCGGAGGTCTCCTCGAGGCCCACCCCCTCAACGGCCGCGAGCGCCGCGGGCGGCTGGGACGGACGGACCGTGTCGCTGCCCGTGACCGCCGGCACCGGCTCGGGCACGTCGGACGCTGCGGGGCGGCGTGGCTGGCAGCTGGCGCACTGGGCGGTGGCCAACGCCTCCTCGCTCCGCATCGAACGGGTCTCCTACGCCGGCCGGGTGTGGACCGCGGGCAACACCGACAGCAAGTGGTACCCGACGGGCGCGAGCGGCGCCCGGAACGCGGAGCGGGACACGCGATCGGTCCGGATCACGTCAGCGCGGTAGCGCTCGGCAGTACGAGCCGTCACCCCTGCGGGTGTCCGTGCCGGTGTCGGACCGAGGCGATGCGCAGGGGTCGCGCCGCTGCCCTCGCCTCGGCCGGTGCCTGGGAAAACAAGAGCTGAAAGGATTTGGCGGACCTTCCCGGCCGACATCCTTTTGCCCGTTTTTCTGTGGACCTGATAATGCGATGCATTACCAACTCTTTACGTTGGGCCGCCGCAACCTTCCGGGCCTTCGAGCGGTAGTCACTGCGTCCGGGCCCGGTCGACCACTCGCCGGGCGCGGTCGGATTCCTCGTTCCGCACTGCTGATTTCCGTCGAAGGAGCATCATGTCCCTCCCCCTGTCCCGCCGGATCGCCCGTGCCGCGCTGCTCGTCGCCGCGGGAGCGGCTGCCGGGGTCGGTGCGGCCGGCTCCGCCGGCGCGGCCCCGGTACAGCCGGCCACCCCGAACCTCGGGGGACTGACCGCCCTGGACGGGGCGAACGTCGGCGACACCGCCGGGTCCACGGCCCAGAACGTCACCGAGACCGCGGGCGACACCGGCGGCAAGACCGTCAAGAAGGCCGTGCCGGCCGCGGGCAGGACCGGTGGCACGGTCGTCAAGAAGGCCACGCCCGCGGCGCAGAAGGGCGCCGGCGACGTGGCGGGCTCCGCCGGGGACATCGTCGGCGACACCGCGCAGACCGCCACGAAGGGCGGGCTGCCGACGGGCACGCTGGGCGAGGGGGCGCTGCCGCTGCGCTGAGCACCCGGCCGGTACGGCGACGGGGTCCGGGGTGGGTTCCCGGGCCCCGTCGCCCTTGTGTGCCCACGTCGGCGCGGGATGGTGTGGGCTACGGCGCAACGGCGCACCGCAGCCGGGCCGTCAGGCCGTCAGGCGTTCCACCGCCGCGCGGACGCGCTCGTCCGTCGCGGTGAGGGCGACGCGGACGAAGTTCTCGCCGGCCCGGCCGTAGAAGTCGCCCGGGGCCACGAGGATGCCGCGCTCGGCCAGATGGGCCACCGTGTCCCAGCAGGACTCGTCGCGGGTGGCCCAGAGGTAGAGGCTGGCCTCGCTGTGCTCGATGCGGAAGCCGTGGCCGAGCAGGGCCTCGCGCAGGGCCGCGCGGCGGGCCGCGTAGCGCTCGCGCTGGACGCGGACGTGCTCGTCGTCGCCGAGGGCCGCCACCACGGCCGCCTGCGTCGGTGCCGACGTCATCATGCCGCCGTGCTTGCGGATCTCCAGCAGGGGGCCCAGGACGGCCGGGTCGCCCGCCAGGAAGGCCGCCCGGTAGCCCGCGAGGTTGGAGCGCTTGGAGAGGGAGTGGACGGCGACCAGGCCGTCGTACGAGCCCCCGTTGACGTCCGGGTGCAGGACGGAGACCGGGTCGGCCTCCCAGCCCAGCTCCAGGTAGCACTCGTCGGAGACGACGAGGACGCCGTGCTCGCGGGCCCAGCCGACGATCCGGGCCAGGTCGGCCTTGGACAGGACCCGGCCCGTGGGGTTGGACGGCGAGTTCAGCCAGAGCAGCTTCAGGCCCGCCGGGTCCAGCTCGGTCGGGTCGTCGTACACCTCGTACTCCGCACGGGCCAGACGCGCGCCGACCTCGTACGTCGGGTAGGCGAGGCGCGGGAAGGCCACCCGGTCGCCGGGGCCGAGGCCCAGCTGGGTCGGGAGCCAGGCGACGAGTTCCTTGGAGCCGACGATCGGCAGGACGTGGCGGTGGGTGACGTCCCGGGCGCCGAGGCGGCGCCCGACCCAGCCGGTGATCGCGTCGCGCAGTGCCGGGGTGCCCCAGACGGTCGGGTAGCCCGGGGAGTCCGCCGCGTCGATCAGGGCCTTCTGGATCAGCTCGGGGACCGGGTCGACCGGGGTGCCGACGGAGAGGTCGACGATGCCGTCGGGGTGCGCGGCGGCCGTCTTCTTGTACGGCTCCAGCTTGTCCCAGGGGAAGGTGGGCAAGCGGTCGGAGACTGCGGACACGGTTACTGGCTCACTTTCGTCGGTACGGCAGGGACCCGGCAAACGCCTCGGTCCCGTACGGCGCCGATCGGGAGCGATCAGGCCGTACGGGACCGAGGCGGCGCGGCGCGGCGCGGGCCGCTGCTACTGGTTCTGCGGCGGCAGCGCGCTGATGAAGGGGTGGTCGCGCTCGATCAGACCCAGCTTGCTGGCACCGCCGGGCGAGCCGAGCTCGTCGAAGAACTCGACGTTCGCCTTGTAGTAGTCCTTCCACTCCTCCGGAGTGTCGTCCTCGTAGAAGATCGCCTCGACCGGGCAGACCGGCTCACAGGCACCACAGTCGACGCATTCGTCCGGGTGGATGTACAAGGACCGCTGGCCCTCGTAGATGCAGTCGACCGGGCACTCCTCGATGCACGCCTTGTCCTTCACGTCGACACAAGGCTGCGCGATGACGTAGGTCACGCTGTCGTTCCTCCTCGATTGGGCGCTGGCGGGCCTCCTCAGGCTCCGCCGCCTGGCGCGCGGGAGCGCGGCGTCGTCGATGCCCGCCTCTAGTATCTCCGTTCTGGGGCACGATCCGAACAGGAGGGGTGGACCGACCCGTGGAAATCTCTGCCGCTGGACGCCTTGAGGTCCGTATCACCACCGCTGACGTGGGCAAACGGGTCTCAGTGCGACGCTTGAGCGAACCTTGTGCCGCGGACAAGAGGTTCACCGACACGGTCGGTGTTCTCACATCATGGGACGACGGTGTGCTGCTGATCACACGGAAGAGCGGCGAGACCGTTCGCGTCCCGGAATCCGCGCTGGTCGCGGGGAAGGTGGTGCCGTCCGCTCCGGCGCGTCGGCGCGGCCCCGCGGCCTCCTACGAGGAACTGGCGCGCGTCGCCTCGCGGGCCTGGCGGCCGGTGGAGAGCGAGCGGCTCGGTGGGTGGGAGCTGCGGGCGGCTTCCGGTTTCACGCGGCGGGCGAACTCCGTACTCCCGCTCGGCGACCCGGGGCTGCCGCTCGACGAGGCGCTGACCGCCGTACGACGCTGGTACGGCGAGCGCGGCCTGCCCGCGTACGTCCAGACCGCCACCGGGGCCGAGGGCACGCAGGAGCTGCTGTGCGCGGGGCTGGAGCGGCGGGGCTGGGTGCGGGAGGTGACGGCCGAGCTGTGGATCGGCGCCCTGGCACCGGTCGCCGACCGGGCGGAGGGGACCGGGGTGGTCCTGTCCCGGGAGGCGGACGAGGCGTGGCTGACGCGGTACCAGCGCAAGGGCGTGAGCGAGGTGGCCCTGCGGGTGCTGGCCGCCGGGCCGTCGGTGTGGTTCGCGACGGTGCCGGGCACGGACGCGGACGCCCCGGCGGCGATCGGGCGGTGTGTCGTGGACGGGCGGTGGGCCTCCTTCGCGGCCGTCGAGGTCGACCCCGCGCAGCGGCGGCGGGGGCTGGCGACCGCCGTGATGGCCGCGCTGGCCCGGCGGGCGCTCGACGAGGGCGCGTCGGCGGCATGGCTCCAGGTGGAGACGGACAACGCGGGGGCGCGGGCGCTGTACGCGGGGATGGGCTTCGCGGCGCATCACGCGTACCACCACTACCGCGCGCCCGAAAGCGCCGGTGCGGCCGGTAAGCGATCGCCGTGAGAGGGCACGAGCCAGGTATGCGTCACCTCCCCCGTCCCCCGTCGTCCGAGCGCTCCGCCGAGGTGCGGAGGCGGTTCGCCGAAGAGGCGCGGTCCGAGCGGCCCGACCTGTCGACGCTGTGCCTGCTGCTGGGCGCGGAGGCGGACGGGGCGCTGGACGAGGCGGGTCTGGACGCCGCGCAGATGGAGCTCGACCGGCTGGCCGGACAGCTCCCGTTCCGGCCGGGTACGCCGCGGGCCTGGGCGGCGGCGGTGCGGGACCTGCTCGGCGGGCGGTACGGGTTCCACGGGGGCGCGGCGGACTACCAGCGGCTGGAGTCGTCGTTGCTGCACGAGGTGCTGCGGCGCCGGCGCGGGCTGCCGATCATGCTGTCGGTGGTGTGGCTGGAGGTGGCCCGGCGGGCGGGGGCCCCGGTGTACGGGGTCGCGTTGCCGGGGCATTTCGTCGTCGGGTTCGGGCCGGAGTTCGGGCCGGAGGAGGAGCGGGTGCTCGCCGATCCGTTCGACGCGGGCCGGGTGCTCAGCGGGAACGACGCGGAGGTGCTGGTCGCCGGGGCGACGGGGGCGGGGTTGCATCCGTCGATGCTCGAGCCGGCGATGTCGGCCAGGGTGACCGTGCAGACCGACGCGGCGCACTCCATTCAGATGAGCCCGGAGAAGTCGCTGTGGAAGTTCCTCAGGGTCACGGCCATCGACGGCAAGCTCGTCGACAAG